>JBFXGQ010000191.1:0-7939 GCA_050177915.1 Pseudodonghicola sp.
TCCTCGGGCTGCAACTGGGCACCCTGCTGCAGGGCACCGTGCTGACCGAGACCGTCTTCAACCTGCCGGGCATCGGTCAGATGTTGACCAGCGCCGTGCTGGGCCGCGAATATGGCGTGGTGCAGGCCGGGGTGATGATGACCGCCGCGCTGTTCATCGGCGTCAACCTGCTGGTCGACCTGTCCTACCCGCTGCTCGACCCCAGACTGAGGGACCGCAAGTGAGCCCGCAAGACATCTCCGCCACGGCGCCGCAGCCGCCCTCCGCCGTCCGTCCCGTCCGGGGCCGCCCGTCGATCTTCGTGCGCCGGCCGTTCTTCACCGTGTCGCTAATCGTCGCGCTGGGATATGTGCTGGCCGCCGTCTTCGCGCCCTGGGTGGCGCCCTACGATCCGCTGGCGCAATCCATCGACGCGATGATGCAGGGGCCGCAGGCCAGCCATCCGCTGGGCACCGACAGCTACGGGCAGGATATCCTGTCCCGGGTGATCTATGGCGCCCGCTATGCGCTGGCGATCGGCTTCTTCTCGGTGCTGATCGGCGCCATCGGCGGGCTGATCATCGGCCTTGCCGCCGGGCTTTCGGGCGGCTGGATGGAATGGGCGCTGATGCGGCTGATCGATTCGATCCTGGCGCTGCCCTCGCTGATCCTCGCCGTGGCCTTCATCGCCATCCTCGGCCAGGGGGTCGACAAGGTGATCATCGCCGTCGGCCTGTCGATGATCGGGCCCTTCTCGCGCACCGTGCGCGCCGATGTGATGCAGATCCGGGTGCAGCTGTTCGTCGAGGCCGCCTATCTGATGTCGATCCCGCGGCTGCTGGTGATCTGGCGCCACATCCTGCCCAATGTGATCTTTCCGCTGGCGGTGCAGGTGACCATCCGCATCTCCGAGGCGATCCTGGTCTCCTCCTCGCTGTCCTTCCTCGGCATCGGGGTGACACCGCCGACACCCGACTGGGGGCTGATGATCGCCGAAGGCCGCGCCTTCGTCAGCTTCGCGCCCTGGATGTCGGCGATGCCAGGCTTTGCGCTGGCGCTGCTGCTGATCGCGCTGTCGATCGTCGGCGATGGCATCCGCGAGGAATTCGACCCGAAACTGAGGAGGGGCGCATGAAGGACGTCGTGCAGGAGCCGATCCTGACCCTGACCGATCTGACCGTCCATCGCGGCGCCGCCAAGATCCTCGACCGGGTGAATCTGGCGCTGGCGCCGGGCGAGACGCTGGCGCTGGTCGGCGAAAGCGGCGCCGGCAAGTCGACCATCGCCACCGCGCTGATGCGGCTGCTGAACGGCGCCCGGGTCGAGGGGCGGGTCGAGCTGGCCGGCGCTGGCGATCTGCTGGCGCTGAGCGAACGGCAGATGGTCAAGCTGCGCGGCCGGCGGCTGTCGATGATCTTTCAGGACGCCGGCGCCGCGCTCAACCCCTCCTATACCGTCGGGCGGCAGCTGATCAGCGCGCTGCGCCGCAATCTGGGCCTGTCGCGCGATGCCGCCCGGGCGCAGGCGGTCGAGCTCTTCACCTCGGTCGGCATCAACGATGCCGAGGCGCGGCTCACCGCCTATCCGCATCAGCTGTCGGGCGGCATGCAGCAACGGGTGATGGTCGCCATCGCGCTGGCCTGCAACCCCGATCTGCTGCTGGCGGACGAGCCGACCTCGGCGCTCGACGTGACGATCCAGGCGCAGATCGTGCGGCTGATCCTGTCGCAGACCCGCGCGCGCGGCGCCAGCTGTATCTTCGTGCTGCACGATCTGGCGCTGGCCAGCCAGTCCTGCGACCGGATCGTGGTGCTCTATGCCGGCCAGGTGGTCGAGGCGGGGCCGGCGCATGCGGTGCTGGAGCATCACCGCCACCCCTATACCAAACAGCTGAAATCCTGCGTGCTGGAAATCGGCCGGCACGAGCTGACCGCGCCCGAGGGCACCGTGCCGTCGCACGATCAGATGCCCGCCGGCTGCCGGTTCGCCACCCGCTGCCCGCGGGCGCTGCCGCGCTGCGCCGCCGAGATGCCGCCGCTGACCCCGGCCGGCACTGGTGACGGCGGCCCGTTCGATCACCTCTTTGCCTGCTGGAACCCCGAATGACCAAGCCGATTGCAGATCCCCTGCCGGAGGCCTCCGGCCCGCGTCCCCCGGTCTTCGAACTGACCGATGTCGAGAAGATCTTTCAGGTCCGCCCGCCCGGCCGCCGCTTCACCCGCGAGACCGTGGGGCTACGCGCGCTCGACGGCGTGCGGCTGCGGGTCGAGGCCGGAACCTCGCTGGCGCTGGTGGGAGAGAGCGGTTCGGGCAAGTCGACGCTGTTGCGGGTGCTGCTGGGGCTCGATGCCCCCAGCGACGGGCGCGCCTTCTATCGCGGCCGGCCGATCCGCGAGGTGCGCGCCGAAGGGCCTGCCTTCGCCCGCGATGTGGCGATGGTCTATCAGGACGCGCGCGGCTCGCTCGATCCGCGGATGACGGTGGGGGCGCTGATCGCCGAGCCGCTGCGGCATTTCGATATCGTGCCGGAGGCGGAGGTCAGCGCCCGCGTGGCGCATCTGCTCGAACGGGTGGGGCTGCCGGCGGATGCGGCGCGGCGCTACCCCTCGGGCCTGTCGGGCGGCCAGATCCGCCGCGTGGCGATCGCCCGGGCGCTGGCCAGCGAACCCTCGGTTCTGGTCGCGGACGAGGCGGTCTCTGGCCTCGATGTCTCGACCCAGGCGCAGCTTTTGACGCTGTTGCAGCGGCTGCAGCGGGAAATGGGGCTGACGCTGGTCTTCATCACCCACGACCTCGGCGTTGCCAGTTTCCTCTGCGCTGAGATCGCCATCATGTATCTGGGCCGGATCGTCGAGACCGGTCCGACCGACGCGGTACTCTCCGCCCCGGCGCATCCCTATTCCGCCGCGCTGCGTGCCGCCGCGCCGCGGTTCTTCGAACCGCTGCCCGAGCCGCTGCCGGGCGAGATCCCCAGCCCGCTGGACCTGCCCAGGGGCTGCCGCTTTTCGACCCGCTGCCCGGTGGCGCAGGCCGATTGTCGCGCCCGCGATCCGCATCTGGGCCGGCTCGATTCCAACCGTACCGTCGCCTGTCTGTTCCCGCAGACCGGCGCCGTCACAACCGTCTCTGCACTGTCCCGGGAGGAGGGGGCAGAGGCTTCGGGCGCCTAAGCCCCTCAACACGACAGGACTGACATGACTTTCGATTTCTTCTCTGCCCGCCGCCCCTCGACCCTCGCGCCCGAGGCGATGATCGCCACCTCGCATCCGCTGTCGACGGCGGCGGGGCTCGATATCCTTTCGGCCGGCGGCAACGCGGTCGACGCGGCGATCGCGGCGGTGGCGGTGCAATGCGTGGTCGATCCGCTGATGACGGGGATCGGCGGCGACTGCTTCGCCCTCTATGCGCCGAAGGGCGGCGCGGTGAAGGCGCTGAACGGCTCCGGCCGCGCGCCTGCGGCCGCCACCGTTGCGGCGCTGAAGGCTGCCGGGCTGATCGACGAGATCCCGCAGACCAGCCCGCATGCGGTGACCGTGCCCGGCGCGATCTCGGCCTGGTGCCGGCTGCACGCCGATCACGGCTCGCTGCCCCTGGAGCGGCTCTTCGCCCGCGCCATCGGCTATGCGGAGAACGGCTATCCGGTGACCCCGCGCGTCGCCATGGACTGGGCCGCGCATGTCGGGGTGATCGCGGGCGATCCGCATGCGGCGGCGCTGTTCCTGCCTGAGGGCGCGGCGCCGGCCGTCGGCGACCGCCATGCCCAGCCGCTGCTGGGCGCGCGTCTGCGCGAGATCGCGGCGAAGGGCGCTGCCGGCTTCTACGAGGGCGAGACCGCGGCCAAGATGGTGGCGCATCTGCAATCGCTGGGCGGTCTGCACACCGAGGAGGATTTCCACGAAGCCCGCGATCAGGCCCATTGGGTGACGCCGATCTCCACCCCCTATGGCGGCTATGACGTGCTGGAATGCCCGCCGAACGGGCAGGGGCTGGTGGCGCTGATCATCCTGCGCATCCTGTCGAAATTCGACATGGGCCCCGATCTGTCCGAAGCCGACCGCATCCACCTGAATGCCGAGGCGACCAAGCTGGCCTATCACCACCGCGACGCGCTGCTGGCCGATCCGGCGGAATGCGAGGGGCTGGCGGATCATCTGCTGTCCGATCAGGTGATCGACGCGCTCGCCGCGCGGATCCGGATGGACAAGGCGCTGCCGCCGGCGCTGTGGGACGAGCCCGAGCACAAGGACACCATCTATCTGAGCGTCGTCGATGCCGAGGGCAACGCGATCTCCTTCATCAACTCGATCTTCCACGGCTTCGGCTCCACCCGGCTCGACCCGGCGACCGGGGTGCTGTTCCATTCGCGCGGCAGCTCGTTCCGGCTGATCGAGGGGCACCCGAACGCGATCGGGCCGAAGAAACGCCCGATGCACACCATCATTCCCGGCATGCTGTGCAAGGACGGTGCGGCGGTGATGCCCTTCGGCGTGATGGGCGGGCATTATCAGGCCGCGGGTCACGCCGCCTTCCTGTCGAACGTGCTGGATCGCGGCATGGACCTGCAGGCGGCGATGGACGCGCCGCGCAGCTTCGCCTTCGGCGGCGAGCTGCAGATCGAGCCGGGCGTCAGCGCGGCGGCGCAGGCCGAACTGACCGCGCGCGGCCACAAGCTGAAGGTGGTGGGCAGCCCGCTGGGCGGCAGCCAGGCGATCCGCATCGGGGCCGGTCTGCTGACCGGCGGCAGCGACAGCCGCAAGGACGGCATGGCGCTGGGCTTCTGAGGCACGTCCCCGGCCCCCGGCTCGTACCGGGGGCCATCGCCCCGGCTTCTGGGAGGCGCGCGGCCCTTCGCAAAACCCCTCAGGGCAGCGGGCGCGGAACACGGACGCCCCTTCGGGTGTGGCGCCTGGCCCTTGCTCTGCCCCAAGCTCAGACGAAGACGAAATCGTTCCGCGTCAGCGCGCTGAGGTCGGTGTCCAGCAACAGGATGGTGTTCCGCCCGTCGTCGCCCAGATCGTAGAGGACGTCGGCACCGACCTGTGTCGCCGCGTTCAGGAACGCCCGCAGCGTGCCGACCTCGTCGATGGAGAGCATCTCGCCCGATGTGCCGGGCGAGAAGTCCGCCACGGTATCGGTGCCCCAGCTGCCTGAGAACACGAAGAGATCGGCGTTCTTGCCACCGGTGAGCAGGTCATCGCCGGCGCCGCCCGCAAGCCGGTCGGCACCGGTTCCGCCGATCAGCCGGTCATCGCCGGCGCCGCCGTCGATGTCGTCGTCGCCACCGCCACCGGCCAGCCGGTCGTCCCCGGCGCGGCCCTTCAGGATCTCGTCCGCGGCGGTGCCGGTCAGGCTGTCGTCCCCGCTGGTGCCAGTCAGAACCCGGGGCGTGCTTGGCGCTGCCTGCGCGGCCAGTTGCAGGGTGAAGGGATCGCCGATCCCCGAAAAGGCATTGCCCTGCCTGTCCTCGATCTCGCCCTGGCCGATGATGACCGAGATATTGGTCACCCGCGGGATCTCGTCGGGCAGGCTGAGGGTGACGGTCTTGCCGCTGACGCTCACATCCGTGGCGGGGTCGAGGCGCCCGACCTCGGTATTGGTGGCCGGGTCGATCAGCAGCACCGGTTTGTCGCCGCTCCACCTAACGCGGACATCGAAGCTCAGCACGATGTCGTGGCCGCCGACGTCGAAATCGGCGGTATCGATGGCGGCCAGCGACGGCCCGCCGCTGCCGGTGTCGAGCGAGATGTCGCGGTTGCCGAACCGGAGGGTCTCGATCCCGACGATGGCATCCGCGCCTTCGGGCCGGGTCGCGCGCAGGTCGAAGACATGGCCCAGACCGTCGGGCGAGACCGCCCAGAGGAAGTTCTTGGCGGTGCCGGCGAAGACCGCCGTGTCGATCCCATCGCCGCCGACAAGGACATCGTTCCCGGCCTCGCCGGCCAGGACGTCGTCGCCGGCCCCGCCAATCAGGATGTCGTCGCCGCCGCCGCCCGCCGCGGTGTCGTCGCCACCGCCCATATCCAGCGCATCCGCCGCCGCCGATCCGGTGGCGCTGTCGTCGCCGTCGCCCAGATCGATCGCCTCGATGCTGCTGAGCGTGGTGACCGCGCCGTCGATCCGGACGGTGCCGGCGGCCAGATCCACGCGCGCCGGGTCGGAGCCGGTGAACTGGACCCGGTCGTAGCCGGCGCCGCCATCGATGTCATTGGCGCCGCCGCGCAGGCGGATGATGTCATCGCCGGCCCCGGCCAGGACCCGGTCGTCGCCAAATCCGGGGACGATGGTGTCGTTGCCGCCGCCGGCCGCGATCGCATCGGCAAAGGCGGTTCCGACCAGAACGTCGTCCTTGCGGGTGCCGCTGATCGGTGCCGTGCCGAAGCCGAAGTTGACCGGATCGAGGTCCGACACCTTCAGCCCCGCCAACGTCAGGCTGGTGCTGGCGTCGACCGTGATGCGGACGCCCCGGGCGGTGTCGCGGGCGGCGGCCAGCAGCGCGGCGAAACTGTCGAACGGGGTCGAGGTGAAGTCGATGCTGTCGCCGCTCTGCCCCATCTGGGCGCCGAACACGGCGTCCTTGCCGCTCTTGCCTGCGATCACCACCAGATCCTGGCCACCGCCGAGCGTGATGAGGTCGTCGCCCGCCTTGGGGCGGAACACCTCGTCCCGCCATGTGCCGCTCAGCCTGTCGGCGCCGCGGGTGCCGGTCACCTCGGTGGCGTCGATCTCGGCCAGAAAGGCGCTGGCCGGGACATCGCCGTCGGCAAAGCGGAAGGTCTCGATCCCCGAGGTGGCGTCGGTCAGCTGGTTGGCGATCCGCACCTTGCCACCGCCGGGCAGGCCGATGACGATGCCATCGGTCAGCCCGCGCGCGGTGCTCACCGACACCTCGGCCCGCCGGTAGGCCGACAGGTCGAGCAGATCGCCCGACGACGGATCGCTGCCGGCGCCCGAGGCGGCGCCGAGGCCCTCCTCGCCGCCGAGGCCGCCCAGCCCCAGCGTCGTGCCCTCGTCGTCGATCAGCGTGGTGCCCCTGGCGGTGGGGGTATAGATGTCGGCGCCGCCGAGGCCGGCCAGTGTGTCGTCGCCGCCCCGGGCGGTCAGCACGTTGCCGCGTCCATCGCCGACGATCACATCGTCGCCGCGGGTGGTGGCGAAGGGGGCGGCGGCGATGTCGTCGACCGTCAGCACGGTGCCGTCGGCGAAGCGGATGATCTCGATATTGTCGTCCTGACCCGGCGTCGCCGCCAGCGGTGCCGCGATCCGCAGCACCTCTCCGGTGCGGGCGACCGTGATCAGCAGATCGCCGGTGCCGGAGTCGCGGCTAAGGCTGACCCCGCCCGGGAGCAGGTTCAGCAGCTGCAGCTCGTCGATGCCGCCGGTGCCGTAATCGCTGATGACGTCATTGCCGTCGCCGGTCCGCCACAGGTAGAGATCGCCGGAATCGTAGCCCGACAGCCTGTCGTTGCCGCGGCCACCGTCCAGGACATCGACCGGCGTGCTGCCCTGCAGCTCGTCGGCCCGGCGGGTGCCGGTGATCGGCGCCAGCGCGGCCAGATCGGCGCGGGTCAGCGTGGCATCGGCGAAGTCGATGAAATCCACCCCGTCACGCCCGAGATAGGCGGACTGATAGCCGAACTGGTCGTCGAGGGTGAGCGTTTCTCCGGTCGACTTGATGGTGATCACCAGATCCCGCAGCCCGCCGGCGGTGCCGTCGTCGCCGCGGCTGAACCTGACCTGACTCAGCGCCAGCCCCTGCATCACCACCCGGTCCTCGGGCGCGGCGTCGAGCGCGGCGCGGCTCTGGATCACGTCGTTGCCGGCGCCCTTGCCCCAGAGGAAGGTCTGATCGCCGGAATTGCCGATGATGGTGTCGTCGCCCGGACCGCTGTCGAAGGTGGTGTCGAAGGCCGGACCGCTCAGCGTCTCGCTCGCATCGGTGCCGCGCACCACGGCGCGGGCC
>JBFXGQ010000192.1:0-7917 GCA_050177915.1 Pseudodonghicola sp.
CAGTCGCCAGCCGCGCCCCGACGCCCCCTGGCCCTATGAACCCGACCTGCGGACGCTGGCCGACCGCGCCGATTTCCTGATCCTCGCGGTGCCCGGCGGCGGCGCCACCCGGCATCTGATCGGCGCCGAGGTGTTGCGCGCGCTGGGGCCGCGCGGCTTTCTGGTCAATGTCTCGCGCGGCTCGGTGGTCGACGAGGAGGCGCTGATCGCCGCCCTCGGCGACGGCACCATCGCCGGCGCCGCACTGGATGTGTTCCAGACCGAACCGACCCCCGACCCGCGGTTTGCGGCGCTGCCCAACACCATCCTCACCCCGCATATCGCCGCCATTACCGAGGATTACGCCGCCGAGCTCGCCGCCGAGATCGGCCGTCTGGTGCGCGCCGGGCTGACGGTGGCTCAGCCCGGCTGAGCCGCCGCCGGGCGCCGGGGCCGGCCCGGCGACGCTGCATTACGCATCGCTCGCCGGGCCGGATGCCCGCAAATTACGCAAATCCCTCCAATCCACAATTACTCAACTTTTCTACTATTAACTTTTCAATCGAATTGATGCTCGCCTGTGGTCAGACAAAGACCAACAGGAGAGTGAACGAAATGACCAAACTGAATCGCCGCGGATTCCTCCTCGCAAGCGGCGCCGCAGCCGCCACCCTGTCCGCCCCGTCGATCCTGCGGGCGGCGGGTGACACCATCAAGGTGGGCGGACTGCACGACCTGTCCGGGCCGCTCGACGCCTCGGGCATCCCGATGAACCAGGTTCTCAAGCTGGCGATCGACGAGATCAACGCCACCGGCGGCCTGCTGGGCAAAGAGGTCGAGGCGGTGATCTACGACCCGCAGTCGAACATGTCGCTCTATTCGCAATACGCCACCCAGATGGCGCTGAAGGATCGCGTCGCGGTGGTTCATGGCGGCATCACCTCGGCCAGCCGCGAGACCATCCGGCCGATCTTCCACCGCTACAAGACGCTCTATTTCTACAACACGCTCTATGAGGGCGGCGTCTGCGACCGCAACGAGATCACCCTGGGCTCCACCCCGGCGCAGACCGTCGAGCAGCTGATCCCGCATGCGATGAACCTCTGGGGCAAGAAGGTCTATACCATCGCGGCGGACTACAACTATGGCCACATCACCGCGGCCTGGGTGAAACGCTATGTCGAGGCCAACGGCGGCGAGGTGCTGGAGACCGAGTTCTTCCCGCTCGACGTGACCCAGTTCGGCTCCACCATCTCCAAGATCCAGGCGGCCAAGCCCGACCTCGTGCTCTCGGCGCTGGTCGGCACCGCGCACCTGGGCTTCTACCGTCAGTGGGCGGCCTCCGGCATGAAGGCCGAGATCCCGATCGCCTCGACCACCTTCGCCGCCGGCGGCACCGATGCGGTGATCCTGACGCCCGAGGAAGGCAACGGCATCCTCACCAGCTATGGCTATTACACCTCGATCGACAACCCGACCAACGTGGCCTTCAAGGCCAAGGTCAAGGAAGCCTATCCGGACAATACCCCGATCCTGTCGGAGCTGTCCGAGGTGACCTGGGAAGGCATCATGATCTGGGCCGACGCGGTGCGCAGCGCCGGCTCGCTCGACCGCGAGGCGCTGCTCGAGGTGATGGAATCCGGCAAGACCTACGACATGCCGGCCGGCATGGTGTCGATCGACCCGAAAACCCATCACGCCATCCGCGACGTCTATCTGGCCGAACTGCAGGATCAGGAATTCGTCATCAAGGAGACCTTCCCGCAGGTCCAGCCGAAGGACACCCAGATGGTCTGCAATCTGGAAGAGACCCCCGATGCCAACGTGCATCACGAGATCAGCCTGAACTGATCCGCTCCCCGAGGCAGGGTGCCCGCCAGGCGCGGGTGCCCTGCCCCTTTTCACTCACGTCCTGCACAAGCGTCGGAGGCCACGGATGGATTATGTCCTGATCATCGTCATCGAAATGCTGCGCGCCATCTCGTGGCTGGTGCTGCTGGCCTCCGGGCTGGCCATCATCTTCGGCATGATGCGCGTCATCAACTTCGCCCATGGGGAGTTCCTCATGCTGGGCGGCTATATCACCATCATGTCGCATAACGCCGGCGTGAACCTGTGGATCGCCATGCTGGTGCTGGCACCGCTCTGCGTCGGCATCTTCGGCATTCTGGTCGAGCGGTTCATCATCCGCTTTCTCTATGGCCGCATCCTCGACAGCCTGCTGGCCACCTGGGGGCTGAGCCTGCTGATGGTGGGCGGCGTCACCCTGGTGTTCGGCAATACGGTGCAGGGCGTCTCCACCCCGCTGGGCGGCGTGTCGATCGGTGCCTATCAGGTGCCGTTCTACAACTTCGTGCTGATCGGTTTCGCCGCGGTGCTGATGCTGGCGATCTGGTCGGTGCTGAAGTTCACCAAGGCCGGGCTGATCGCGCGGGCCACGATGCAGAACCCCGACATGGCCGAAACCCTCGGCATCCGCACCTCCTGGGTCTATATGGCGACCTTCGGCATCGGCTCGGCCGTCACCGGGCTGGCCGGCGGGCTGCTGGCGCCGCTGACCGGCGTGGTGCCCTCGATGGGCGTCAACTTCGTCGGCCAGAGCTTCATCACCGTCATCACCGGCGGCGCCTCGATGATCGCCGGCACGCTTTCCGCCTCGACCCTGCTGGGCACCATCAGCCAGGGCATGACCTTTCTCACCGGGCCGGTCTACGGCGACGCGGCGCTGCTGCTGACGGCGCTGGTGCTGCTGCGGGTGCTGCCGCAGGGCATCACCGGGCGCATTTTCAAGAAATCTCTCTGAGGAACCGAAATCATGGAAAAAACGCTCGCCAAGGATATCGGCTTCTGGGTGATGCTGGGCATCGGTCTGGCGGTCATGTTCATCGGCCCGATGGTCTGGGGTCTGTTCGAGATCATGCAGATCACCCAATATGTCGTGCTCTCGGTCTATGCGCTGTCGCTGGCCTATATCTGGGGCTTCGGGGGCATCCTCAGCTTCGGTCAGGCCGCCTTCTTCGGGCTCGGCGCCTATACCTTCGCGGTGGCCTCGATCAACATGGGCGAGACCACCCTGCCGTTCGCGCTGAGCTTCCTGCTGCCCGCCGCCTTCGGCGCCGCACTGGGCTACTTCATGTTCTACGGGCGCCTCTCCGACGTCTATCTGGGCGTGGTGACCATGGTGGTGACGCTGATCTTCTGGAAGCTGATCAACCACACCGCCGGCCCGGAATATTCGATCAGCGCGGCGCGTCTGGGCGGCTTCAACGGCATCCCCTCGATCCCGATCCTGAACATCCCCGGCGATGCCCAGGCCTGGCTCGATCCGGCGCAGATGTTCCAGGCCTTCATGGGCATCCTGATCGTCGTCTATCTCTGCCTGCGGCTGATCATCGCCTCGGACTTCGGCCGCGTCTCGGTCGGCATCCGCGAGAACGAGACCCGCGCCGCGCTGCTGGGCTATGACATCCGCCGCCACAAGGTGATCGTCTTCGCCATCGGCTCCGGCATCGCCGGCATGTCGGGCGCGATGTGGGCCACCTATCAGACCTTCATCGACCCCAACGCCTTTTCGATGGAGATGTCGGCCAAGGCGCTGGTCTGGGTGATGGCGGGCGGCGTCGGCACGCTGGCCGGTCCGATCCTGGCGGTGATCCTGCTGCAATGGCTGTCGCTGAAACTGGGCACCATGCACATCCTCAACAACTACTTCATCCTCGGCGCCATCCTGATGGGTCTGGTGCTGCTGCTGCCGCGCGGCCTGCTGCCGTCGCTGCGTCTGCTGGCAGAGCGGCTGTGGCATCTCGGCCGGCAGAAGATGGACGCCAGCGCGGCAAGCAGAAAGGCCACCTCCGATGTCTGACGCCTATATCCTGACGACTGAGAAGCTGGTGATGCAATTCGGCGGCGTGACCGCGGTGGACAACGTGGACTTCGCCCTGAAGGAGGGAGAGCTGCGCTGCCTTCTGGGGCCGAACGGGGCCGGCAAGTCGACCTTCTTCAAATGCCTCACCGGCCAGCTCACGCCCACCTCGGGCACCGTCAAGTTCCGCGGCGCCGATATCACCGGCTGGAACACCCATGACATCGTCAACCTCGGCGTCGGCATCAAGACGCAGGTGCCGAACCTGTTCAACGGCATCTCGGTCTACGAGAACATCCGCATGGCCGCCCGGCGCAAGCACCTGAAGCCGATGGCCAAGGAGAAGGCCGAGCAGATGATGGAGAAATGCGGCGTCGCCCATCTGGCCAGGCGCGAGGTCGGCCTGCTGGCCCACGGTCAGCGCCAGCTGGTCGAACTGGCGATGGTGCTGGCCGAGGAGCCGAGCCTGGTGCTGCTGGACGAACCCGCCGCCGGCATGACCGGGGACGAACGCGACCGGCTGGCCGATCTGGTGCTGGAGACAGCGCGGTCGGCGGCGGTGATCGTGGTCGAGCACGACATGGCCTTCATCCGCCGCATCGCCAAATTCGTCACCGTGTTCAACCGCGGCGCCATCTTCCGCGAGGCGATGATCGACGAGATCCTCTCGGACCGCGCCGTTCAGGAAATCTATCTGGGGAAACAGGCCGATGTCGCTGCTTGAAGTCAAAGGGTTGAAGGCCGCCTATGGCGTGGTGCCGGCGCTGCATCAGGTCGATTTCAACGTCCAGCCCGGCGAGGTCGTCGGCATCCTCGGCCACAACGGCATGGGCAAGACCACGCTGCTGCGCGCGATCATGGGCTTCGTGAAGGTCACCGGCGGCGAGATCACCTTCGAGGGCGACAGCCTGAAGGGCCTTGCCGTCAACGCCCGCGCCCGCAAGGGGCTGGGGCTGGTGCCGCAGGGGCGGATGATCTTCCCCACCCTCACCGTGCGCGAGAACCTGGAAAGCGGCATCGCCACCAGCCGCGAACCGACCGAACCGATCGTCGAGGAGATCCTTGAGCTGTTCCCGCGGCTGACCCGCCTGCTCGACCGCGCCGGCGGCGCGCTCTCGGGCGGCGAACAGCAGCTTCTGGCGCTGGCGCGCTGCCTGTGCCGGCGCCCCAAGCTGATGCTGCTCGACGAGCCGACCGAGGGCATCCAGCCCTCGATCATCGACGAGATCTCGGACACGCTGAAGACGCTGACCCAGAAGCAGGACATCACCATCGTCCTGGTCGAGCAGAACCTCGATTTCATCACCGGTCTCTCCGACCGGGTCTACGCCATCTCGAACGGCGTGCTCGACCGGCAGATCCCGCGCGAACAGCTGACCGATTCCAAGGCGGTCAGCGAATTCATGGGCTTCGCGGCCTAGACCGCGCCGCCCTTTCCCGTCCCGGCACCGGCGGCCCACAAGGCCCCGCTCCGCGCCTGCGCGCGCGGACAGGCCCCGTCTGTGCCCGCACATCCCGCGCCCCCCGGGGCGCACCACAAGACCGCGCCCGACCGGGTGCACCTTACCGAAGGAGCATGAGAATGCCTGTATCCACTCCCACCACCGCCCAGCTGGCCGAGATCGCCGCCGAGCTCGGCATGAACCTGACCGAGGCCGACCTGACCTCGTTCCAGGGGCTGATGGCGGGCTATGTCGACGCCTACAACCTGGTCGAGAAGACCCCCGATGTGGTGCCCGAGGTGAAATATCCCCGCACCATCGGCACCCGCCCGGCGGCCGAGGACAACCCGCTGAACGCCTGGTATTACCAGAGCACCGTCGCCGGCGCCGCGAGCGGCAGGCTCAAGGGCAAGACCGTGGCGCTGAAGGACAACGTCATGCTGGCCGGCGTGCCGATGATGAACGGCTCCTCGACGCTGGACGGCTATATCCCCGACGTCGACGCCACCGTCGTCACCCGCATGCTGGACGCAGGCGCCACCATCATGGGCAAGGCGCATTGCGAATGCTTCTGCCTGTCGGGCGGCAGCCACACCAACGCCACCGGCCCGGTGCACAACCCGCACAAGATGGGCTATTCGGCCGGCGGCTCCTCCTCCGGTTCGGCGGCGCTGGTCGCGGCGGGCGAGGTCGATATGGCCATCGGCGGCGATCAGGGCGGCTCGATCCGCATCCCCTCGGCCTTCTGCGGCACGGTCGGGATGAAGGGCACCCACGGCCTGGTTCCCTATACCGGCGTGATGCCGATCGAGGTCTATGTCGACCACGCCGGCCCGATCACCGCAACGGTGGCCGACAACGCCCTGCTGATGGAGGTCCTGGCCGGCCCCGACGGCTATGACAGCCGGCAGATCGGCTGCAAGACGGCGGCCTATACCGAGGCGCTGGGCAAGGGCGTCAAGGGCATGAAGATCGGCATGGTCAAGGAAGGCTTCGGCCACGACAACTCGATGCCCGAGGTCGACGAAAAGGTCCGCGCCGCCGCCAAGCGGTTCGAGGAACTGGGCGCCACGGTCGAGGAAATCTCGATCCCGATGCACCTGCTGGGCGGCGCGCTCTGGGCGCCGATCGGGCTGGAAGGGCTGACCCAGACCATGATGCTGGGCGACGGCTATGGCGTCAGCCGCAACGATCTCTATGTCACCGGGCTGATGGACTTCCACGCCAACTGGCGCAATCGCGCCGACGAATTGTCGGAAACCCTCAAGCTCTGCATGCTGTTCGGCCTCTATGCCGACAAGTACCACGGCAAGCGGTTCTACGGCAAAGCGGTCAACCTGACCACCAAGCTGCGCGCGGCCTATGACACCGCGCTGGCGGAATACGACATCCTGCTGATGCCGACCCTGCCGATGACCGCGACGCCGCTGCCGGCCGAGGGCGCCAGCCGCGAGGAGATCGTGCAGCGCGGTTTCGAGATGCTGGCGAACACCTCGCCCTTCGACATCTCGCACCACCCGGCGATCTCGGTGCCCTGCGGCATGGTCGACGGTCTGCCGGTCGGCCTGCAGCTGGTCGGCAAGTTCTGGGACGAGGCGACGCTCTATCAGGCCGCCGACGCCTTCGAGACCAGTGGCGACTGGAAGACCTTCTGACCCTGCCCTCACCCCGCCCGGAGTCTCCCTCGTCTCCGGGCGGGGACCTTGATCACGGACATGGACATGACCCACTCTCTGCCCCCGCTGGAGATCAGCGACATCCTCGGCTCCGCCCATGGCGACCTGCATGACGCCGTGCACGCGATGGAGCATCGCGGCCGGGTGGAATGGGTCGATATCCCCTTTGCCGACGCCGCCCGCAAACGGCTGCGCGCGATGACCGACCGCGGCCGCGACTGCATGATCGCCCTGCCGCGCAGTGCCCGGCTGGAGGATGGCGCGGTGCTGCATCTGACCGACGATCTGGCGGTGGTGCTGCGGGTCGACAGCGGCGCGCGGCTGGTGCTGGTGCCGCACGACCTGCAATCGGCGCTGCGGCTGGGCCATTGGTGCGGCAACCTGCACTGGAAGGTCGATTTCGGCCCCGATCACATGGCGGTGCAGCTCGACGGCCCCGAGGAGCGGTATCGCGCGCGCCTGCGCGATCTCGAGGCGCTGGCCGATTTCCATATCGCGGAGGCGGAATGACCGATCCCGCCGCCGCCCCGTCACCCGAGGCCGAGCTGCTGCTGGCACTGCAACTGGGCGACAGCGCCTATCCCACCGGCGGTTTCGCCTATTCCTGGGGGCTGGAGACGCTGATCGCCGACGGGCTGGTGACGCGGCAGAGCCTGCCGGCCTGGGCCGCAGCCGAGCTGGAGGGGCGCTGGCACGGCTTCGACCGGATCGCGCTGGCCGGCGGCTGGCGGGCCGAGGATGCCGCCGGGCTGGAGGACTGGGACGCGGTGATCGACCTGCACCTGTGGTCCGACCGCCAGCGGCTGCATTCGCAACAGGCCGGCGCCGCAACTCTGGCCGCCGCCTGCCGGCTGGACCGACCGGGGGCCCGCACCCTGCGCGACAGTGTGGCGCGGGGTGGCATGGCGGGCCATTTCCCGGTGCTGACCGGCGCGCTCTACCGCGCTGCCGGGCTCGG
>JBFXGQ010000193.1:0-7907 GCA_050177915.1 Pseudodonghicola sp.
GGTCCTGACCGATGACTGAACACAACAGGGAATGAAAAAGATGAACAAGACGGATTTCATGCGCGAACTGCGCCGCTATCACAAGGGCTCGGTCTCGCGTCGGCATTTTCTGGGCGTGACCGGCCTTGGCGCTGCGACGGCGGTGCTGGCCGGCGCCATGCCGATGCGGGGCTTTGCGCAGGGCATCGGCGACCGGGTGTCCATGGCGACCTGGCCGAATTACGATGATCCCGACAATCTGGCCGCTTTCCGGGACAAGACCGGCGCGGCGGTGCAGATCAATGTCTTCGGCTCGAACGAGGAGATGTTCGCCAAGTTGCAGGCGGGCGGTGCGGGCTGGGATGTGGTGGTCGCCACCAACTACACGATCAGCACCTATGTCGGCGCGAAGATGATCGAGCCGCTGGACCTGTCGAAGCTGCCCAATTACGACGCGTCGGCCTTCGAGGCCCGCTTTGCCGGGCCCGGCACCGTGGATGGCAAGCTCTACGCGATCCCCAAGCTCTGGGGCACCACCGGCATGGCCTTCGACAGCACCCGGGCGGCGCAACCGCTGGACAGCTGGAAAGGGTTCTTCGACATCACCCGCACCGATTTCTCGGGCCGGACCATCATCCATGACTATCAGTTGACCGCGATCGGCAATGCGCTGAAATATTTCGGCTATTCCTTCAACTCGGTCGATCCGAAAGAACTGGCCGAAGCCGAGAAGCTGCTGATCGAGGTGAAGCCGCACCTGTTCGCGATCACCTCGGACTATCAACCGGCGATGCGCAACGGCGACGCCTGGTTGACCATGTGCTGGACCGGCGACGGCAAGCAGTTGAACCGCGACATGCCCGAAATCCACTACGCCCTGGGGAAAGAGGGCGGCGAGATCTGGTCGGATTTCTATACCATTCCGACCAGCGCTCCGAACCGCGAGGGGGCCTATGCGCTGCTGAACTTCCTGCTCGACCCGCAGGTCAACGCCAAGGAAGCGCTGTTCCACGGATATCCGGTGCCGGACAGCCGCGTCGAAGCGCTGATGCCCGAAGACATGCGCAATGATCCGATCCTGCATCCGGCAGCCGAGCTTCTGTCCGCGCTGGAATTCGGCGCGGCGGTGACGCTGACCGATCCCAACCGGGCCGAGATCATGGCGCGGTTCAAGGCGGCATAGGACGGGCAGGGGATGGCGCTCTCGAACCGACAGGCGCGATGGCTGCTGCTGGGTCCGGCGGGCCTGTGGTATGCCATGCTGCTGGTGCTGCCGCTGGCGGTGGTGCTGATCTATTCCTTCGGCGAGCGGGGGGCGGCGGGTGGCTATCAGCCCGCCTTCACCCTGGCGCAATACGCCAATCTCGCCACGCGCTGGACGGCGTTCAAGAACACGCTGATGCTGGCGCCACTCGGGACGGTCGCGGCATTGCTGATCGCCTATCCTCTGGCCTATTTCCTCGCGGTGCGCGTCGGCCCGCGCTGGCGCACGCTGCTGATCGTGCTGGTGATCGTGCCGTTCTGGACCTCGATCCTGATCCGCTCCTATGCGTGGATCTTTCTTCTGGGCGGGCGGGGGATCCCGGCGCTGCTGGCGGATCTGGGGCTGGGCGACTGGCGGCTGATCAACACGCCTTTCGCGGTGCTGGTGGGCATCGTCTATGGCTATCTGCCGCTGATGTTCTTCCCGATCTATGTCAGCCTGGAAAAGCTGGACCGGCGGTTGCTGGAGGCGGCCAGCGATCTGGGCGCACCGCCATGGCGCAGCTTTCTGCAAGTGACGTTGCCCCACTCGCTGCCCGGAGTGGCGACGGGCTCGATGCTGGTCTTCATCCTGCTGATGGGGGAATACCTGATCCCGCAGATGCTGGGCGGCGGCAAGGTGTTCTTTGTCGGCAATGCGCTGGTCGACCTGTTCCTGCAATCCCGCAACTGGGCCTTCGGCTCGGCCATGTCGGTGACGCTGGTGGCGGTCATGCTGGTGGTGGTGACGCTGTATATGCGCTTCCTGAAACGTATCGGAGCGGCGCGTGATGACGTGGGGCTGATGTGATGCGGATCTATGCGCTGGCGGTCTATGCCTTTCTCTATCTGCCGATCGGCATCATCGCGTTGTTCAGCTTCTCGGCCGGGCGGTCGGCGAGCCAGATGCAGGGGTTTTCGACCGGCTGGTATGCCAAGGCGCTTGGCAACCCCTTCGTCATCGACGCGCTGAAGACCTCGGCCTCGGTGGCGCTGACCTCGGCTGTGCTGTCCTGCCTGTTCGGAACCATGGCCGCGCTGGCGCTGACAGGGCTGAAGGGGCGGCTGCGGGTGGTCTTCGACGCGATGATCTACATCGCGGTGATGATCCCCGGCATCGTGATCGGCATCGCCACGCTGATCGCCTTGGTCACGGTGTTCAATATGGTGAACCCCTGGTTGGAGGCGGTGACCGGCTGGCGGCTATCGCTGGGCTTCGGCTCGCTGGTGGGGGCGCATGTGCTGTTCACCATGTCACCCGTGATCATTCTGGTCCGCGCCCGGATCGAGGGCATGGACCGGGCGCTGATCGAGGCGTCCTCGGACCTTGGCGCCGGGCCGGTGGCAACCTTCCGGCAGGTGACGCTGCCTCTGCTGGCGCCTGCGGTCTTTGCCGGTTTCCTGCTGAGTTTCACCTTCAGCTTCGATGACTTCATCATCGCCTTCTTTGTCGCAGGGGCCGAGACCACGCTGCCCATCTACATCTTCTCGTCGATCCGACGCGGGGTGACGCCCGAGATCAATGCCATCGGCACGATGGTGATGGCCGTCTCGCTGCTCCTGCTGATCGTCGCGCAATTCACGCTGCGCCGGGGCAAACCGGCCGCATAAGGGGGAACCATGTCAGCTTGTCTTGAGGGGCGGATTGCCCTTGTCACCGGCGCGGGCTCGGGGATCGGGCGCGCGGGCGCCATCGCCATGGCGCGCGAGGGCGCCCATGTCGTCGTGACGGACCTGCGCGCGGATCTGGCCGCCGAAACCGCCGCGATGATTGGCGCGCGGGCCGAGGCACATGCGCTGGATGCCCGCGACGATGCCGCGATCGAAGCGATGGTCGCGGCCACCGTTGCCCGGCACGGTCGACTGGATGTCCTGCATTCCCATGCCGGGATCCAGATCCCCGGCCGGCTCGAGGATGTCACGGCTCAGCAGATGGATCTGGCCTGGGCGCTGAACGTGCGGGCGCATTTCGTCATCGCGAAGGCGGCGGTCGGGCCCATGCGGGCGCAGGGTGGCGGCTCGGTGATCATCACGGCGTCGAACTCGGGCTGCCAATACGACCGCGGCATGATCTCTTACGCCACGACGAAACACGCGGCGGTGGCAATGACACGGCAGATGGCGGCGGATTACGCGCGCGACAACATCCGCTTCAATGCGCTGTGCCCCGGCTTCGTCGATACGCCCTTCAACGCCGGGTTCGAAAGCCAGATGGGCGGGCGCAACGCCTTGGAGGGATATGTCGCCGAGACCATTCCGATGGGCCGCTGGGCCTCGCCCGAAGAAATTGCCGACGGCATCGTCTATCTGGCATCGCCGCGATCATCCTTCGTCACCGGGTTGGCGCTGGTGATCGACGGCGGCGAGGTGTTGTGACCCCATTCAGCGATGGGGATCCGGCTTGCCTCCGGTGGGAGGCTGGCGGGGCGTCTGGCCAAGCCAAGCGGCAAGGTCTCGCGCCTTTCGGAGCGTTCGGGCGGCGGCACGGGGACAATGAGGGCCGTGAAGATCAGGGGCCCCGGCGGTCCGCGATCGGGGATCTGCACCTTCAGGGGCTTCTGCCGTCGGCTCTGGGGCGAGAGGTCGGGCGCCGGCCAGTCCGCGCCCATTTCGACGATGCGACCGACCAAGCCGGTCGTCTGTCGACGTGGCCGCCCGAGCAGGACCGTCATCATGAGGCTGAACCGGATCGCCGCATCGGAGAACACCGAAGGCCGCCCAGGCAGGCCGGTTTTCGCGCCGAACCAGATCAGAAGCGCCCCACGCCTTCCGCGCCCCGTTGTCGCTTTTCCAGTTCGCCGTGCGATCGCGGAGGGATGCGGGCCTGCTTGCCCGAACCTCCTGACCTGCTGGATTTGCCGCGCGAAACCCGGGACAGGAAAAGTTTCGTAACACCGCCGATCGGGTGTGCGCGATGCGGCACGTGCCTCTGGCGTTTTGGTTTGCCCTGGAATTATTATATTATAACATAACATTCATTCCGCCGGTAATGATGAAGGGCCGCACATGACGCGAAACACCCGTACCTCTTTAAAGATGCGCGCGCGCGGCAATCCGATGTCGAGCTATGATCAGCTGCCGCCGGAGTTGCGCCGGTGGCTGGCCGGGGCGGCCCTGCCGTGGAGCGCGCGCTCGAGCCTGCGGATCTGGCATCGTGCGCTGCGGGACGGCGGCTCGCCCGAGGCGGCCGTGGCGCGGCTGCTGCAGATCGAGGCGACGATGCTGACCCGCGATGCGGCGCGGATCTGGGGGGCGGATTACCCGCTCGGTGCGCGCTGAGGGGGCTCCGAGGCCGCCGCCGCCCGCCACCGGCGGCCGGGCGCCGCGTGGGGAACGTGCGGGGATCTCCCCCGCACGACGACGCGTCAGCCGCGGAACAGGTCCTTTGTGTCCTGCCACAGCCGGTCGAGTTTCATCGCCCGTTTCTCGGCCGCTTCCCGGAGGTCATCCATCCGTTTCGTCAGGCGTGCCTGGTTCGCCTCGCTTGCGGTCTTGATCTGCTCGTCGAGGTGGCGGCTACGGACGTCCGCATCGGCGCGGATCGCGGCGATCTTGTCGTTGGCTCGGTCGCGCGCCGCTTCCAGTTGGCTCTGGGCCTTTTCCAGCTTGGCCGACAGCGCTGCCCGGCGCTCTTCCCCCGCCGCGGCGATCTCGGCTTTCAGGTGGGCGATGGTGTCGCGGGTCGCCGCGATCTCGGCCTCGATCTGAGCATCCTCCAGATCGGCGCGCCAGGTCCGATCCGCCGCGGTGCCAAGCGCGGCAAGGCGGGTGTCGAGGGGCGTTTCCCACTCTTCCTCGATCTCGGCGATGAGGGCGATCTCGCCGGGCTTCAGCGTTTCGACCACCTTCCGGGCGAAGTCGACCGGCGCGCCCGAGTTGAGCAGATCGGCGATGCCGCCGAACAGGGCCCCGGTCGTCGCCCCGAAGGCAAAGCCGAGCGGTCCGCCGATCAGCCCGATCAGCCCGCCCGCCAGCGCCCCGGCCGCCATGCCCCGCGGGCCGCCATCTTCGGACCGCTTGATCGACAGCGCCCCGTCCTCGGCTTTGCCGATCACCGAATAGGAATAGATGCTGATGTCGCCCGAAACATCGAGCGTCCGTAGTGCACGCACGCCCTCGTAGGCGGCGGTTTCCGTCTCGAACGGAATGACGATGAACTTGGACATGGGGGTTCCCCGGTTCGGGGGCCGCTCATCGCGGCCCGGTTTGGCTGAATCGACGCGAATCGACCCGCGCGGGACAGTGATAGAGCCTTGGTGAAGCGGTGGTCAACACGTGTTGACATTTTGCGGCGCCGCCGTATCTTTCTCAGTGTCGCGGCGGCCGTGGCGGAGCGTCGATCTCCGTCAGAGGGCCCGATCACGCCCGTCGCGGTGCCTCCCCCGAGGCACGCATCCCCCCGACTGCCGGCCCGGCCTTCCCGCCGGGCCGGCCTTTTGGGCAGAGGCCTACCGTGCCCCGTCCGGGTCGGAGGGCCGTCGTCTTCAGGGGCTGGGGCGGGGGAGGGGCCCTGTGGCCGCGCGGGGGCGTCCGGTCGACAGAGCCGCCTGCGTCATTGCAGGAATTTCCGGAACCGGTCGAGGGCGAGCCAGAACAGCACCGCGCCGATTGCCAACAGTGCGGCGAATTGCGGCCAGACCACCGCGAGGCCGGCGCCGCGGAACAGGATCGACTGTGACAGCATGATGAAATGCGTCGTCGGCGCCAGAAGCATGATGTTCTGGATCACCTCGGGCATGCTTTCGCGCGGGGTCATGCCGCCCGAAAGCACCTGCAGCGGTAGCATCACCAGCATCATCAGCAGGCCGAACTGCGGCATCGAGCCGGCGACGGTGGCAAGGAAGATGCCAAGTGCCGTCATCGCGAAAAGCATCAGGACCGCCCCGGCCATGAACAGCCAGACCGAGCCGATGATCGGCACCGCGAGCATCCCCTGCACCACGAAGACGAGCGACAGCGCCGAGGCGATCAGCACCACGAGCCCCATCGACCAGACCTTGGACAGCATGATCTCGGCGGCGGTGATCGGCATCACCAGAAGATGCTCGATCGTGCCGTGTTCCTTCTCGCGGATCAGCGCCGCGCCGGTGAGCACGATGGACAGCATCATGATCGCCTGCACGACATTGTTGATTGCGCCGAACCAGATCGGGTCGAGGTTCTGGTTGTAGCGCGCCCGCAGCGTCAGGCCGACCTGAAGGCTGTCCTGCGCGCGGTGGCTTGCGACATATTCGGACACCTCGCTGCTCACGATCTGCTGGATGTAGCTGTTGCCGGTGAAGGCCTGGCTCATCCGCGTGGCGTCGACGTTGAGCTGGATCGCGGGCACCTTGCCGGCCAGCACGTCACGCTCGAAATCCGGCGGGATGTCGAGCGCGAATGTGTCGATCCCGGCGTCCATCCGGCGGTCCATCTCGGAGGTGGTGATCTGCTCGGGGGGGACGAAATAGGGGCGGTAGAAGGCGTCGAAAATCCGCCCCGAGAGAGGCGAGCGGTCCTCGTCCACGATCGAGATCGCGGCACTCGACAATGCGTCGGGCATGGCCTTCGAGGATGAGTAGATCGACAGCGAGAAGGAATAGGCGATCAGCACCAGCATGACCGGGTCGCGCAGCAGACCGCGCAATTCCTTCACCCCAAGCTGCCAGACGTTGCGCAGGTCCATTTACCGCTCCTGTTTGCGCAGGAAGGTGGCGGCAAGGCCGATCACCACCGGCACGGCGAGGGTGAGCATCAGCAGCGCCTGCGTCAGATCGGCCATGCCCAGCCCCTTGGAGAAGGTGCCGCGGGCCGCGATGATGAACCAGGTCGTCGGATAGAGCTCGCCGATCAGCCGGCCGGCGCCGCTCAGTGCCGAGACCGGGTCGATCAGGCCCGAATACTGGGCGCCGGGAATGATGGTGAACAGCGCCGTGGCGAAGAGCGCCGCCACCTGGCTCGATATGAAAACCGAGACCAGAAGCCCGATCGCGGTGGTGCTGAGCACATAGAGCAGGGCCGCCAGTGTCAGTGATGGCAGGTTGCCGTGGAAGGGAACGCCGAACAGGAACACCGACATCGCCATCAGCAGCGCGAAGTTCAGCATCGCCAGCACGACATAGGGCAGCTGCTTGCCCAGCAGGAATTCGAGCCGCGTCACCGGGGTGACGTAGAAATTGGTGATCGAGCCCAGTTCCTTTTCCCGCGCGACGCTCAGTGTCGTCAGCATCGCGGGGATGATCAGCAGCAGCAGCGGCATCACCGCGGGCACGATCGCGACGATGCTCTTGATGTCGGGGTTGTAGCGGTAGCGGGTGACCAGCTCGAAATTGCCCTGCACCGCCGCGTCGCCGTAAAGCGCGCGGGCCTGGCGGGTCAGCCAGGCCGCATGGATGCCCTGCACATAGCCCACCACGGTGTTGGCCCGCGTCGGGTTGGCGCCATCGATCCAGGCGCCGACGGTAACGTCGCGACCGCGCGCGATGTCTTCGGCGAAGCCCGGCGGGATCTCGATCGCCAGGCTGAGCTCGCCGTTGCGCATCCGCGCATCCATTTCGTCGTAATCCGTGAGTGGCGGCTTTTCGGCGAAATAGCGTGAGCCGGAAATGTCGAGGATGTAATCCCGGCTGGTGCTGGTCTGGTCACGGTCGAGGACGGCGAAGTTCAGGTCCTCGATATCCATGTTGATGCCGTAGCCGATGACGAAC
>JBFXGQ010000194.1:0-7895 GCA_050177915.1 Pseudodonghicola sp.
TCGGGTCCGGAGCGGTTCCTGGAGACCTATTTCGTGCTGGAGGCGCTGCTGCGCGTGCTCGGCGGCGCGCCGGATGTCCGTCCCGCCGAGGCGGTCGGGCGGCTGGTGGCGCAGATCCACACGCTGCGGCGGATGTCGGTGTCGGTTGCTGGCATGCTCGAACAGGGGCAGTCGCCGGTGCTGGAGGCCTCGATCGTCAAGGATATGGCGACGCTCTGGGAACAGGCGCTGCCGGCGCGCGCCCGTGACATCGCCGCCTTTTCGGCTGGCGGCAGCGAGGCGGCGCTGCGGTTCGAGGAGGCGCTGGAATACGCCACCCTGATCGCGCCGAAACTGACCATCCAGGGCGGCACCACCGAGATCCTGCGCGGCATCATTGCCCGCGGGCTCGGCCTGCGCTGACCCCATCGAAGGATCTGAAGCATGACAGTGAGAACGCCCGATCTGGGCAAATTGTTCAATCCGCGGTCTGTCGCGCTGATCGGCGCCTCGGACAATACCGCCAAGCTGAGCGGGATGATGTTCCAGATGCTCGGCCTGCACGGGTTCGACGGCGCGGTCTATCCGGTCAATCCGGGTGCCGCGACGGTGCAAGGCGTGCTGGCTTATGCGTCGATCGCGGCGCTGCCGGAGGTGCCCGATCTGGTGGTGATCGCCATCCCCGCCGCCGCCGTGCCCGATGCGCTTGAGGCCTGCGCCCTGGCGGGGATCGGGGCGGCGGTCATCATCACCTCTGGCTTCGCCGAGGAGGCGGGCGAGGAGGGCGCAGCGTTGCAGGACCGGATCGCCCGGATCGCGCGCCACCACGGCATGGCGGTGCTGGGGCCGAATGCTCAGGGCTATGCCAACCTGCCGCGCTCGCTCTGCGTCACCTTCAGCCCCTCGCTGCGGTTCGCCACCGGACCGCTGTTCCCGGCCTGGCGGGATGCCGATCAGGGCGGCATCGCCGTCATCGCCCAGTCGGGCGCGCTTGGCTTCGCGCTCTTCGACTCCGGGCGCGCCCGCGATCTGCCCTATCGCTATGTGGTGACCACCGGCAACGAGGCCGGCGTCTCGGCGATGGAGGTGGCCGACTATCTGCTGGACGAGGGCAAGACCGAGGTGATCGCGATGTTCCTGGAAGGCATCCGCGATCCGGAGGCGTTTCGCCGGGTGGCCGAGCGGGCGCTGCGCGAGGGGCGGCCGCTGATCGTCGCCAAGACCGGGATGACCGCGGCCTCGGAACGCTCTGCCGCCTCGCATACCGGCGCGCTGGCTGGCTCCTTCCGCGCCCATAAGGCGATGTTCGACACCTATGGCGTGACCCTTGCCGAGAGCATCGAGGAGATCACCGATCTCTGCGCCGCCTTCCTGTTGAACCGCCACCGCCTGCCGGGCGGGCGGCGGATGGGGATCGTCACCGCCTCGG
The DNA here is from genome assembly GCA_050177915.1 of Pseudodonghicola sp. Classification (GTDB taxonomy): domain Bacteria; phylum Pseudomonadota; class Alphaproteobacteria; order Rhodobacterales; family Rhodobacteraceae; genus Pseudodonghicola. Next base: position 1,409 of record JBFXGQ010000194.1, read on the forward strand.
GCGGGGCGGGCGGCTGGATGGCGGATGCCTGCGCTTTGGCCGGGCTGGAAGTCCCGGAGCTGGAGCCCGAGGCGCGCGCGCGCATCGACATCTATCTGCCGTCCTACGGCACCTCGGCCAATCCGGTGGATGTCACCGCGCAGGCGGTGTCGCAGGTGGGCTCGGCCCGGCTGATGCAACTGGTCGCTGACTCTCAGCGGGTGGACGGGATCATCGGCATCACCACCGCGCTCAACATCGGGCTGTTCGAACGCGAGGGCGCCGCCTTCGGCGAGATCGGCCATGGGCTGGAAAAGCCGGTCTGCCTGTGGAGCTATACCCGCCCTTCGGCCGAGACCTTCGCGTATTTCGCCCGCTCGGGCTATGCGCTGTCGACCAACCTGCGCCACACCGCCCGGGCCATGGCCGCCATGGCCGCCTTTGCCGAGGCCCAAGCCCGGTTTGCGCCGCCGCTGACCGCGCGGCCGGCTGAGGGGGATGCGCCCGACCGGATGCTGAGCGAACATGATGCCAAGGCCTGGCTGGCGACGGCCGGGGTCTGCGCCGCGCCCGGCGCGCTGGTGCGCAGCGCCGCCGAGGCCGAGGCGGCGCTGCGCGCGCTGGGTCGGCCCGCCGCCTTCAAGATCCAGTCGCCGCAGATCCCGCACAAGACCGACGCCGGTGGTGTCGCGCTGAATGTGACCGGCGGGGTGGCACGGGCGGAATACGACGCCATGCTGGCGCGGGTGCACGCCGCCGCGCCCGGCGCCCGGATCGATGGCGTTCTGGTCGAACCGATGGCGCCGGCCGACGGGTTCGAGATGATCCTCGGGATCTCGCGCGACCCGCTGTTCGGCCCGATGCTGCTGGTCGGTGCCGGGGGAATTTTTGCCGAGGTGCTGGACGATGCCGCGCTGTCGCCGCTGCTGTCGGACCGGGGCGCCGCGCTGCACCTGTTGCGGGGGCTGAAATGCGCCCCGGTGCTGGCCGGCGCGCGCGGCCAGCCGCCGCGCGATACCGAGGCGCTGGTCGATCTCATGCTGGCGCTGTGCCGTTTCGCCGCCGAGAATGGCGATCGCGTCGACGAGATCGACCTCAACCCCGTTCTGGTCCACCCTGCAGGTTCCGGCGTCTCGGTGCTCGACGCGCTGATCGTCGGTCGGCTGGCCGAACCTGCGCCCCTCAAGGAAGGAAACTCTCATGAACATGCCTGATCTCCCCGATCTCGGGCTCGAGCTGCGCGATCACGTGGCGACGCTGGAAATCCGCCGGCCGCCGCACAACTTCTTCGACAAGGCGCTGGTGCACCAGATCGCCGACGCCTGCGCGGCGCTGGACGCCGACCCGGACTGTCGCGCCATCGTGCTGTGTTCGGCGGGCAAGAACTTCTGCGCCGGCGCCGATTTCTCCAACCGCTCCGGCCGCGACAACGTGGCGGCCGACCTTTATGCGCAAGCGGTGCGGATCTTCTCGGCCACGACGCCGATGGTGGCGGCGATTCAGGGCGCCGCCATCGGGGGCGGGCTGGGTCTGGCGGTGGCGGCCGATTTCCGCATCGCCGCGCCCGAGGCGCGTTTCTCGGCCAATTTCACCCAGCTGGGGTTTCATCCGGGCTTCGGCCTGACCCATACGCTGCCGCGGCTGCTGGGCCAGCAGCAGGCCAGTCTGATGTTCCTTACCGGCCGGCGGATCGACGGCGAGGAGGCGGCGCGCATCGGTCTGGTGGACGCGCTGGCGCCGCTGGACAGCCTGCGCGAGACCGCCCATGCGCTGGCACGCGAGATTGCCGCCAACGCGCCGCTGGCGGTCGCCTCGACCCGCGCCACGCTGCGGCAGGGGCTGGCCGCCGCGGTGCAGGCGGCGGTCGAGCATGAGTTGGCCGAGCAGACCCGGCTGTTCGGCACCGAGGACTGCCGCGAGGGGCTGCGCGCGGCGGGCGCCCGCCGGGCGCCGGTGTTCACGGGGCGCTGAGCGCGTCATGGCTTCACGGCGCGGGCCGTCGCGCCGTGGACCGATCCTGTCCGGCCGGCGACCCGATGGGCCGGCGTGGGAGCATCTGATCCGTCTCACCCTTGGAAACAGGCCCGTTGGGCTGGTGCCGCAGCGGAGTGAACGGTCGATCGCCGGGCTGCGGCGGCCGGAACGGCGGCAGTCCTCTTCAGCCAAGGCGAAACCAAGGAACGCCTGCCAGGGTCATTCCCGACAGGCGCATCGTGGAGGGGGGCTTGCCGCCTATTCGGGCGTCTCAGCCCGGGTGCCGGCCTTGGTGCTTGTCGCCCTGATGGGGATCCCGGATTTCGGGGGCAACCTGTTCGCGGTCTTGTTCGTGGTGCGCCCTCCTGCTCAGGCGTCGGAGCCTCCGGCAAACCCGGCGCGGTTCAACATTGGGCAGGTCGGCGGATGCCACGCGGACGGTGAGACCCCGAACGCGTGACATCAAGGCGCCTTCGGGCGCTTATTGCGTGCGTTTCAGGAAGGCGTCGAGACGGGAGGAAACATCGTCGCCCGACAGGGTGCCTTCGACCAGCTCCGGCTCGGACATGATCATGTTGCCGAACTCCGGCGGAACCGCCGCGTTGGCGACCCGCTTGGCGATGCGGATCGACGGCCAGCTGCGTGTGCGCAGGGTGGCGATCTTGGCGTTGATCGTCGCCAGTACCTGCCCGGCAGGCACCACATCGAGAACCACGCCGGCGGCCTGGCACTGCGCGGCGGTGTAATCCTCGGCGAACATGATCATCTCCTTGGCCCGGGACAGGCCGACGGTATGGACGAGCTTCGGCGTCGATCCGTAGGTCAGGAACATGCCGCGCTTGGTCTCGGGCAGGTTCATGACGGCGGTGTCGGACATGATGCGGAAATCGCAGGTCATCGCAATCGCCACGCCGGCGCCATAGGCCGAGCCTTCGATCGCGGCAAAGGAGACCTGTTCGATCTCGGACAGCCGGCGCATCATCTCTTGCGCGACGTTCTGGTGCAGGCGCATCGCTTCGGCGTTGGGCAGCATCTCGCGCACGGCGGCGAGGTTGGCGCCGGCGGAGAAATACTTGCCCTCATGGGCGATGATCAGGAAATGAATATCCGACCGCGACCGGAGGAAATCCGCAAGCGCGACCAGATCCAGCAGCATGCCGGTGGTCACGGTGTTCAGCTCCTCGGGCCGGCAAAGCGTGGCCGTGAGCGCATCGTCGTCGAGCGACAGGGTGAAGTTTTCGAATTCAGGTAAACTCATCTTTCTTCCTGTTTGTTAGAGATCGGACACGGGCATGCAGGCGCCGCCCCATCTGTCTGGGAGGGAACCGCGGGGTGACGCCTGCATGCACTGCCGCCCCGCCGCCGGTCCAGACGGACCTGACGGCGGGGCAAGCTGTTTCAGTAGGCTTTTTCGAACAGCGGGGTCTTGGCCACTGCCAGGGGCAGGGTGCCGGGCGCCACCCATTCGATCGCGGGGGTGAGGCGCAGCCGGCGGTGCAGCTCGGCCTTCAGCCGGGTTTCGAGCGTCTCGACCTCGTCCTGGCCGAGATCGCGGGCCATCTCGATCTTGACGCGAAGCGGCGGCTCGACCCGCGGCGGCGGCGTATCCAGAACGATCCGCATCTCGCCGCTGACCTCGGGGCGGAATTCGTTGAGGATCTGCTTGATCGCGCCGGGATAGACATTGACGCCCTTGATGATCAGCATGTCGTCGGAGCGGCCGATCACCTCGACCCGCGGGCCGACGAAGCCGCAGTGCGGGCAGGGCTTGATATGGACCCTGGCGATATCGCCCGACGCATAGCGCAGCACCGGCAGCGTCTTGCGGTTCAGCGAGGTGTAGACGACCTCGCCCTCGGCGCCGTCGGTGACCGGGATATGCGTCTTGGTTTCGGGGTCGATCAGGTCGAGCGGATAGAGATCGGTGTCCGGGGTGATCGCGTGCATCCCGTGGTAGTCGTCGCTGTCACAGGAACAGGCGATGGTCTGCCCGACGGGGCCGATGTAGTCATAGGCGCGGCAGCCATAGGCGGCTTCGAGCTTTTGCTTGATCTCGGGGATGCCGACGCCGATCTCTCCCACCAGGAACAGCGCCTTCCAGCCCAGATCGCGCGGCGAACAGCCCAGCTCGTGCGGGATCCTGTCGATCAGGTGCTGCGCCAGGGAGGGTGTCATCATTGCCGCGGAGGGTTTGGTCATCTGGGCGAATTTGAGGATCATCTCGGCCCCGCCGCGGACGTCCACGTCGATCGGCAGAACGCCCGCATTGCGCAGCGGTGGCAGCAGGGCCGATGTCGCATAGATGCCGAGCGCATAGGCGAAAAGCACCCGTTCGCCCCAGCCGATGCCGGCCTGGCGCAGCATCAGCTTGATGCCATCGTTCAGCATCCCAAGGTCGGCACGGCCCAGCGTGTAGGTGAAGGTCGGCAGGCCGGTCGTGCCGCTTGTCGTCGCGGTCAGTGCGACATCGCCGGGGCTGCTGCACAGGTGCATGCCAAAGGGATGGCCTTCGCGCTCCATCGACATGGACTGGCTCAGGCGCTCCTGCTCCTTGTCCATGAGGATCGGCATCTGAAAGAAATCGTCGAGCGTTCCGATATCGCCAGGCTCGGCCCCGACATGGCGGAAGCGATCGCGGTAAAACTGCGAATTGTCATAGCAATAGCGGATTTGCCGCTTCAGGAGAACCGTCTGGTAATCTCTGATCTGCTCTTCCGTCATCCGGTTAAGAATGTCGTTTGCGTAGCGCATTGCCTCTCCTCTCCTGGCTGCAATTCTCGCAGCTGCCCATTCTTTCCGTCGCGGAATATGAATGAGCGCCCGCTCAATTTATGTCGCCCAATCTGCGGGCTGTCAATAGAGCGCCGCCTGCCGCAGCGGCATGCGCGCCGCCGTGAAAGCGGTGGAAGCAATGGGGACCGCGGTGGGGGCGTGCCGGGGAAAGTCGTGGTGATACAAGGTGCAGGGCGCCCCTGGGCCATCGCCGGGAAGCTGCCTTGCGGTTACGGGCCTGGCCGGGTCTTGCTAGTCGCTGTGCAGCATCGTCCTGACGAGGCGGGCGTAGCCGTCGGCAACCTCTTCGGGGTCGAGGCCTTCGTCTTTCGGGAACCAGCGCGCCACATCGAGAATGATCGCGAAAACCGCGTTGAGGTAGATTTCGACCGTGGGCACGCTGAATGCGCCGCTCTGCACGCCTTCTTCGACCGGAGCGCGCAGCGCATCGACGATCTTGCGCCGGTATTCGCGCACGACGACGTAATGTTCCTTTTTCAGCGCGCGCAGCTGGGTCGTGTTGACCTGCGACAGGGTCTGGTACCGGATATGCCACAGCGTCAGGTCGCGGACGATTGCCGCAATTCGCTCTTCTGCGTCCTGCGTGCGGGCGACCGCTTCCTCAACCACGGCATAGGCGCGCTTGTGCCCTTCGAGCATCCAGAAGTTGAGGATGTCCTCCTTGGACTTGAAATAGGTGTAGAGCGATCCGGCGCTGACCGAGGCCCGTTCGGTGATATGGCGGGTCGTGGTCGCGTGGAACCCTATGTCGGAAAACGAAAGCAAGGCCGAAATGGCGACCGTCCGCGCGGACGCGATGGTGAGCGTTTCGGCAAGTTCCGACTCTCGCAATGAAAATAGGTCTTTCAACTCTGACACGTTTCTGTCCGACATAAAGGCTGGAAGTAATGCTCGCCTCAGGCGGGGATGCCATCCGTCATTTGCGGGTGACTTAGCACCACATCCGCCCTGTGATCAATGCTTCCTCCCGCGGCAAGCTTGCCCCGGCTGTTCGGGGCAGGCCGCCGCATCGGTTCCGGGCGCGTCGGGTTGACGCCCGCGCGCCCGTCATCCTACATCGAATTCGGCAGCCAGAGGATGAGCTGCGGGAAGGCGATGATGATCGCGATGAGAATAAGATGCGCGACAATATGCGGAACGACACCGCGCACGACGTCGCTGACCGGCTGACCCGTCGCCCGTGACACCACGAACAGGTTCAGCCCGATCGGCGGGGTGACCATCCCGATCTCGATCAGCAGAATCACGAGGATGCCGAACCAGATGGCATCGAAGCCCAGCGACTCGATCAGCGGGTGAACCAGAGGCACCGTCAGGATCAGGATCGACAGCAGATCCAGGAAGCAGCCCATGATCAGGTAGATCACCACCAGCGCCGCGAGCACGACATAGGGGTTGATCCCGCTTTCCGAGATCGTGGTGACCAGAGACCGTGTCGCCCCGGTGATCGTCAGGAAATAGCCCAGCAGGCTGGAGCAGACCACGATCAGCCCGATCATCGCCGATGTGGCCAGCGCATTGCCGACCGCCCTGACAAAGACCTTCTGACTGAGCTTGCCGGAGATCACGGTCAGAACAAGGGCCCCCATCGCGCCAAGCGCAGAGGCTTCGACCGGGGTGGCGATGCCGAGGTAGATCGACCCCGTCACCAGCAGGAACAGCAGGATGAACGGGCCGGCGACCCTGAGCGAGGTGAATTTTTCCGACCAGGAGGTGCGACCGCGGTCGGGGGCAAGCGCCG
>JBFXGQ010000195.1:0-7893 GCA_050177915.1 Pseudodonghicola sp.
CTGCGCCCGGTCGAAGGCGTCGCGGTGGCCGGCCAGTTCCAGCGGGGTGGCCACATTCTCAAGCGCGGTCATGGTCGGGATCAGGTGGAAGGACTGGAACACCACCCCCATGTGATCGCGGCGGAACCGGGCCAGTGCATCCTCGTCCATCGCGGTCAGGTCGCGCCCCAGCGCGGTGACGGTGCCGCCGGTGGCGCGCTCCAACCCGCCCATCAGCATCAGCAGCGAGGATTTGCCTGAGCCCGAGGGGCCGATCAGCCCCAGCGTCTCGCCCTTCGCCACCTGCAACGAGATGCCGCGCAGGATATCGACCCTCCCGGCATTGCCATTCAGCGACAAAGCCGCATCTTTGAGCGAGAGGATCGGATCGGTCATGACGGGGCTGTCCTGTTCTGGGGTCCATTCGGATATGGAGCGTGGCGGATCATGCGCAAGGTTTTGCTGGCATTGCTGTTTTGCCTCTGTGGCACGATGGCCGCAGCGGCGCAGGTCACCGTGGCGGCGCTGGGCGACAGTCTGACACAGGGCTATGGCCTGCCGGCGGAGGACGGCCTGGTGCCGCGGCTGCAGGCCTGGCTGCGCGATCACGGGTCGGACGCGGTGCTGATCAACGCCGGCGTCTCGGGTGACACCACCGCGGGGGGCGCGGCGCGGGTCGGCTGGACGCTGACGCCCGATGTCGACGCGATGATCGTGGCGCTGGGCGGCAACGACATGCTGCGCGGCATCGACCCGGCGGTCGCGCGCGCCAATCTCGAGACGATCCTCAAGGCGGCGCAGGCGGCCGGCGTGCGGGTGCTGTTGGTGGGGATGCAGGCGCCGGGCAACTACGGCCCCGACTACAAGGCGGAGTTCGACGCGATCTATCCCCAACTGGCGGTGCAATACGGTGCGCTCTATGCCGGCAGCTTCTTCGCCGGGCTGCAGGGGGTGCTGGACGATCCCGCCGCGCTGGGCCGCTTCATGCAGGCCGATGGCATCCATCCCAACGCCGAGGGCGTGCGGCGGGTGGTCGAGGCGCTGGGGCCCAAGGTGCTGGAGCTGGTGCAGCAGGCCGGCGCGGGCTGAGGGTCAGATCCGCCGTCAGACCAGCGGTGCCGGCCAGTCGCCCCGGCCCAGCACCGCCGCCTCGAGCGCCAGCAGGTATCGCTTGACCGCAATGCCGCCGCCGAAGCCGGTGAGCGCGCCATTGGCGCCCAGCACGCGGTGGCAGGGCAGCAGGATCGGCAGCGGGTTGTTGCCGTTGGCGGCGCCCACCGCCCGGCTGGCCCGCGGCGCGCCGATCTGCTGCGCCAGGGCGCCATAGGTGCGGGTCTGCCCGTAGGGGATCTGCGCCAGCAGTGCCCAATGTCTGAGTTGGAAGGCGGTGCCGGCGGGGCTGAGCGGCAGGTCGAATTGCCGAAGCTCGCCCGCGAAATAGGCGTCGAGCTGGCGGCGCACCGCGTCGAAGGGGGCATCGTCCGGGCGCCAGTCGGGCGCCGGGCCGAAGGACTTGTGGCCCGAGGGGAAGCTGAGGAACGACAGGGTCGCCCCGTCGCCGGCCACCAGCAGGGGGCCGACCGGGCTGCCGATATGGGAATAGACCAGCGCGGTCACGCCTTGGCCCTGCGGATTGCTGAGGGCGGCCGGCCATAGAGGCCGGCGAAGGCGGCGTTGAACCGCCGCAGGCTGCCGAACCCGGCGAGAAAGGCGACCTCGGTCAGCGGCAGATCGGTGTCGTCGAGCAGCCGTTTGGCACGCTGGATGCGCCGGGTTTGCGCCATCTGGACCGGCGAGGCGCCGACCTGATCGGCGAACAGCCGCGACAGGTGGCGCGCCCCGAGGCCCAGCCGGGCGGCGAGATCGGCGACGCTGCCGGTATCCAGCGCGCCCTCGTCGATCAGCTGCAGCGCGCGCTCGACGGTGGTGCGGGTGCCTTTCCAGGCGGCGCAGAAGGGCGCGGTCTCCGGGCGGCACCTGAGGCAGGGCCGATAGCCTGCCTGTTCGGCCGCCGCTGCCGTGGGGTAGTAGCTGACGTTCTTGGTCAGCGGCTGTTTCACCGGGCAGACCGGGCGGCAGTAGATGCCGGTGGTCCGCACGGCGGTGAAGAACACCCCGTCATAGGCCGGGTCCCGGCGCAGCCGTGCCGCGTTGCATGTGTCGAAGTCGAGCATGGCGCCAGAGTAGCCGAAGCCTTGCGGTCGGACGAGGGTCAGCCGATGATCAGGTCCGAAAACGGCGAGTCCCGGTCGCGCGATCCGGCTAGAGCGATGCCGGACGAACAGGGCAGGGATCCGGATCATGCGCATGACACTCACCGACTGGATGCTGCTGTTCCTGCTGTCGCTGCTGTGGGGCGGGTCGTTCTTCTTTGCCGCCGTTGCGGTGCGCGAGCTGCCGCCGCTGGTGGTGGTGGCGCTGCGCACGGCGATCGCCGCCCTGGCACTGGGGCTGTTCCTGAAACTGCGGGGCGAGGCCTGGCCGTTCGCGCGCCGCACCGTGCCGGCGTTTGTGGTCATGGGCGGCCTGAACAACCTGCTGCCCTTTACCCTGCTGTTCTGGGCCCAGACCCTGATCCCCAGCGGGTTGGCCTCGATCCTGAACGCCACCACGCCGATCTTCTCGATCATCGTGGCGCATTTCCTGTTGGCTGACGAGCGGATGGCGGCGCACAAGGTGCTGGGGATCGCTTTCGGATTTGCCGGTGTCGCGGTGCTGCTGGGGGGCAGCGTGCTGACCGGCGCGGGCTTTGCCACGCTGGGCATGCTGGGCTGTCTGGCGGCGGCGCTGTGCTATGGGTTGGCGGGGGTCTACGGGCGCCGGTTCCGGGCTATGCAGCTGAGCGCCACCCAGGTTGCCTTCGGGCAGTTGGCGGCGACGGCGCTGATGTCGGCGCCGCTGGCCTGCGCGGTCGCGGCGCCCTGGAGGCTGCCGATGCCGGATGCGGCGACGCTGGGGGCGGTTCTGGCGCTGGCGCTGGTCTCGACCGCCTTCGCCTATGTGATCTTCTTCCGGCTGCTGGCATCGGCGGGGGCGGTGAACACCGCGCTGGTGACACTGCTGGTTCCGGTCAGCGCGATTTTGCTGGGCCGGCTGATTCTGGGCGAGGAGCTGGCGCCGCGGCAATATGCCGGCATGGCGCTGATCGGGGTCGGATTGTTCGCCATCGACGGCCGGGTGCTGGGCCGTTTCGCCGCGGCGCGGTCCTGACCGGGGCGGCAGCCGGGGCAGGTGCGGACAATGAGGCGGGAGAGGCGTGGGGCTTCGGCGGAAAGAGAAAGCCCCCTCCCGGAGGCGCCGGAAGGGGGCGGTGTCTCAGGGTGTCGGGCCGGAGCCCGGGTGGCGGTGGCTCAGGCCAGGGCCAGGTTGATCGCGGATTCGCGACCGTCGCGGCCGGACTGCAGCTCGTAGGTCACTTTCTGGTTGTCGGCCAGGCCGGTCAGCCCCGAACGTTCCACGGCCGAGATGTGCACGAAGACATCTTTGCCGCCGGTGTCGGGCGCGATGAAGCCGTAGCCTTTGGTGGTGTTGAACCATTTGACGGTGCCGGTAGCCATCGTCATTTCTCCTGTTTACATGCTGCCCGCGGAATGCGGCAGGTCGGCTCGGTCATAGCAAGATCGAAGACTGAGCCTGTTGGTAGGAGCAGTAGAGTCGATAGCGTAACGTCGCGCCGCCTAAATGGTGGGGCCCGTGTCACTTCGCAAGAGGGTAAAATATTGAATTTTTCAGGCGTGCTTATTCCGCCGCGCCCCGTACTGCAAGGGGCCGGCGGCCGAAATCTGTCCCGACCGCGCCGGCGCCACCGCGATCAGACGCGGGGCGGCGGCCTCCGGGCATCGGCGCGCGCGGTCGCAAAAGGGTCCGCCTGTGCTATCATGGCCGCGCTTGCGGTACCGGCGACCGCTTGTGGCGTTTCATCCGGTTACCTATATGGATTCTTGAATGTGATTTCTTGTGAAAGGAACCCAGGATGGCCGGCAAGAAACTGACCTGTCTGGACTGCGGCCAGCTCAACCGTGTGCCCGAGGACAAGCTGGGCGCAGGGCCGAAATGCGGCACCTGCGGCGCGCCGCTGCTGCCCGCCAAGGCGGTCGAGGTGACCCCCGAAACGCTCGCCAAGGCGGCGAAGAACGACGATCTGCCGCTGGTGGCGGATTTCTGGGCGCCGTGGTGCGGGCCGTGCCGGATGATGGCGCCGGAGTTCTCCAAGGCGGCGCAGACGCTGCAGGGCAAGGCGCGGCTGGTGAAGCTGAACACCGAGGATCACCAGGCGGCGGGGATGAAATACGGCATCCGCGGCATTCCCACCATGGTGGAATTCGCCGGCGGGCGCGAGGTCAAGCGGCAGTCGGGCGCGATGCGCGAGCCGCAGATCGTCGGCTGGATCGGCGCCTGAGCATCGGCTGTGCCTTTCTGCCGCGGGGCTGACCCCCTCCCTAACCCTCCCCCTGGCTGGGGGAGGGGATCGTGGCGCTTGGGGCAAGGGTCGGCGTTCACCAAGTTTGAGCTGCGCTGGAAAAAATTCTCAATTATTCCAATTGGTTGCTGGCCGTCGATTTCACGAGGTTTGATACTTCGGGGCCGATTTTGGGGCAAAATTACGCTCGGGCTGCCCAAGTCGTTGAAAAATATTCAATGATTTCAATGGGAATGTCGCTGGCGTGTGGCGTGTTTTCGTCACACGCTACACCTTGCGGTCGGCCTTAATATCGCTGCCTCGTGCAAGTCTGCGGTCAAGGCGATGTTGTAGGATCTCCTTTTGGCGCTCCTGATAACCGGCTTTCCATTCCAGCAGTTCTCGGAGTGTCACCCCTTTTGCCGCTAGTTCTTTAGCTCTCTCGCCGACTCGCCAACCTAGGTCAGCAGCCCACTCCTCGGGTGAAAGCCCTAGTATTTCTTCACCCTCGAATACCGGTCGCTCGCCGTTTTCGTGGTGGCTCAGTAGCGTTTCGAAATACTGTTGGCTGACCTGTGTCGCGGCCATGGTTGCGAGAAGATCAGAGCCCTCGCTCACGAAGTCTGACCCGAAAACTAGCCAATCCAATGAGACCCCTAAGCCCTTAGAAAGAGCGAGCAGCGCCTCATAACCAGGAAGATTTGCCCCGCTGCGCATCATGTACTTGTCGAGAGTTCGCTTGGGGATGCCGGTTCGCTCAGCCATATCGGTAACGGTCCAACCTTGCCGATCCCGAAGAGACCGAAGCCGATAAGCCAAATCGTGTGCCATGCCATAGGCCCTTGCATTTACCCAAAAACGGAATACTATTCTTCCTAATTTGGAGATAACCTCTTCCGCCTGAGGGTAGCAATGCGTCAGCCTAATATCCAGAGGAACAATGACGTTCGCGCAGCCTTCGTGGCGCGTGGCACGAGCTTCCATGCCTGGTGTCGGAAGATCGGCACTGATCCCCACAACGCGAGAAGGGCGGTTCTTGGCGTGTGGTCTGAGCACCTCCCCGAAAATCGGACAGTGACGGAAGCTACGATCTGACGTCTGCTGGTCTCCAGGAACGAGGAGATCAGACCATGTCGAAACGCAGGAACCATGACGCGGGCTTCAGGGCTCGCGTGGCGCTGGAAGCCGTGAAGGGCGAGCGCACCGTGTCGGAGCCGGCCGCGGAATACGGCGTGCATCCGACGATGATCCATCAATGGAGCGAGCCATAATCCGCCATTGGTCCGAGGCGTTGCCAGCGGATGCGCCACCGGTTCGAGCACCGCTGGCGACGGCGAGCGCGCTGCTCGAGGGGGCATCGGACATCTTCGAGCGTGGCGGGAAGAAGAAGGCCGAGGTCGACGGGGAGACGGTGCGGTCGCTGCACGCCAAGATCGGAGACTGAGCCATTGAGGCGCCATTGGTTCGGGCCCAGTGGCGAAGGCAGTCGCCAAGGATTTTTGTCCAGAAAGCTCAAGCCCTGGACCGGCAAGTGGTGAGGGATGGCAAGTGGTGAGGGATCGAGCCGCCATCGGTCCGAGGCCGATCCCGAACGGGATGATCGAACGTTCCCACCCCACGCTGTCGGTCGGGGCGCAATGCCGCCTGCTGTCGATCTCGCGGTCGTCGTTCTGCTACGCACCGCCGGGCGAGACCGCAGTGAACCTGACGCTCATGCGGCTGATCGACCGGCAGTTCCTGGAAACCCCGCATCTCAGGCGTCCGGCAGATGACCCGGCACCTGCAGAACGAGGGCCACGCCGTGAACGTGAAGCGCATCCGGCGGCTGATGCGGCTCATGCGCCTGATGCCGATCTGCCAGAAGCCCGGCACCAGCAAGCCCGCGAAGGGGCACAGGACCTACCCCTACCTGCTGGGTGGCCTGCGGGCCGATCGGCCCAACCAGGCCTGGTGCGCCGACATCACCGATCTGCCGATGCGACGCATTCGCCATCGGGCTCGAACCGATGGCGCCTCGATGGCTCATTCCTCTGTCTGGTCGCCATCATGGACTGGTTCACCTGCAAGGTGCTGGCCTGGCGCATCTCGAACACGCTCGAAGCCGACTTCTGCGTCGAGGCGCTGAACGAGGCGGTCCACCGCTTCGGCCCGCCCGGGATCATGAATACCGATCAGGGGTCGCAGTTCACGTCCTTCGCCCGGACCGACCGGCTGAAACGGATCGGCACCCGGATCGCCCTCTCGGCGATTGCCTGCAATCGCCTGCCGGCAATGGATGGACGGCAAGGGCCGCTGTCTCGACAACATCTTCATCGAGCGGCTCTGGCGATCCCTGAAGTATGAGTGCGTCTGTCTGCACGCCTGGGAGACCGGCGCGCAGGCCAAGGCCGGCGTTGGCCGCTGGATCACCTTCTACAACCACCAGCGGCCCCACGCCGCCCATGGCGGACAGCCGCCCGCCGTGGTCTACTTCAACCAGATCGAAACCGACCAGCAGGGGCAGAGAGTAGCTTAAATCATCCCGGAAACTGTCCAAGCGACGGGGAGGAGCTCACGGGTTCAGCCGAACGCGTCGTCCCCGGTAGGCGATGACAACATGGACAAGGCTGAACAGGCAGACCAGCATCCCGGTGATCGAGATCAGCGCGTCCACGCTCAGCAACCCAGGCCACTCTGACGTCAGTGGGAGCATGGTCATCGACTGTCGGCCTCATGATCATGGCCATGTGCTCCTGGGCCCGCCTCCGTTACCGAAGGCGCCTGTACGGCGGACCTTACGTTCTTGCTGTCGTTCCCAGGAAAGCGCTGCGGCAGGGGAGGAGCATCTTCAATGAAACGGCGGACGCGCTCCGGATCGGGGTCAACAGAGCTGATGCTCTGCCTGAAAATCATCACCGATCGGATAATGGCGCCCGCGCCGATGACCATCCCTGCAATTCCTAGAAAAGCCCCCATGGTCATTGGCCATGCTCATCGAGCTCTCTTGCCAATATGGCAATGGCCTCCTCAGGCTCAGGGTAATTGTCCGCAGGTATCGACGGCTGGGCCGCTGTGGTCACTCGGATCACGCTGTCGCGCTCATCATCGCCGGTGTCCCCGAGCTTCGGGAGGGCCTCCTGAAAGAGGCACTCGTGCCGACATCTGAGCGTGGTGCCGTTCGGCAAGTGGCCTTTGCCCGTCGGCACCTTGAACAAATCCTCTGCAAGATCTCTGATCTGGATGAGCTCTATGACCCCAAGGGTGGATGGCATCCTGTCGCTTAGGCTTGCCAGCGTGGGGCTGGACCGTTCCCAGACCTTTTTACCAGGATCATGTCGGGTGAACTCCGAGCACGTCGTGCGTCAAACCAGCATGGGATCGCCAGCCTCCGGCTTCGCTTGAGTGATGTAATAGGCTAACTCCACCTTGGTGAGGCGATGTTCCGCACTGTGACTAACAAGCCCGCTTCGGCGGGCTTGTTCATGTCTCACGGGATGATCCGGCCGGATCATGCGGCCGATTTGGCCGCATCTTGA
>JBFXGQ010000196.1:0-7891 GCA_050177915.1 Pseudodonghicola sp.
GGCCCGGCCTTCTGCTTTGGCTGGCGGCCTCGTCCTCCTTCGTTGCCGTGCATGCGGTCGCGTGGACAAGGCATCCGGGAATAGGGAGGGCGGTGCGCTATCTGGTGGCTGCGGCGCTGACGGGGCTGCCGCCGTTCGGCATCACTGGATGGGCGCATCCGCTGACCGCAGCCGGGGTACTGTTCCCAGGATGGGGATGGTGGGGGCTCGGTGCGGCCGCGGCCGGCCTGCTCGTCATGGTGACGAGATTTTGGCCGGCTGCCGCCATTGGCCTCGGAGGCTTCTGGCTCTGGTCCGCTGCCACGTGGACGGACCCGAAACTACCGGAAGGGTGGAGAGGCGTCGATCTTGAATACGGCCAGACGCTCGGTCGCGATGGGTCGCTCGAGTATCACAGTGACCTGATCGCAACGGTGCGCAAGGCGGCAGGGAAGGGAACCCGCGTCGTCGTCCTTCCCGAAAGCGCCCTCGGCTTCTGGACGCCGACGGTCGCTCGCCTCTGGCGGGAGGGACTGGACGGGTTCGAGGTCACGGTCGTCGCCGGCGCCGCCGTCATCGATGCGCAAGGCTACGACAACGTGATGGTGGTGGTTGGTTCCGCCGCCGCTGGCATCCTCTACAAGGAGCGCATGCCGGTTCCGGTTTCCATGTGGCAGCCATGGTTGCGTTGGACAGGGCAGGGCGGCGGCGCCCAGGCGCACCTGTTCGCGAACCCGGTCGTGGAGGTTGGGACAACGAGGATCGCGCCGCTGATCTGCTATGAGCAACTCCTCCTCTGGCCGGTGCTGCAGTCGACGCTGCAGTCCCCTGACGTCATCGTCGCCACGGGTAACGGCTGGTGGACGAGGGGCACCTCGATCATCGCGATCCAGAAGGCGAGCGTTGCCGCCTGGGCGAAGCTCTTTGGCATGCCCGTCGTCATGGCCTTTAACACATAACGGAGACAATCAGATGGTCGATGCCGCTATCATTAAGCAATGCGCCGATCCGGGCTTAAAGCCCGCGATTGTCGAACAGTTCATCGCGCGGGCGGGGTCGCAGGATCCGCTCGCCGTTACAGTAAGGTCCGGAAGCCGCATGGTGCTGGTGCCGAAGCCGGGAACGCCGGACGAGGCGATGGAACGGTGGCGTCGCCTTAACCGAGTTTGGGATGCGGTAGTCTCTTCGACCTGAACTTCACGCATCAATCGACAAAGCGATTTCCCGCCAGGTCGAGATGGCGTGAGTGCGAAGCTGGCGATGGTCTGCGGCGGTCAAGTCTTTGCGGTGAAGAAGGAAGAGATTGGCGATCTGGCCGTGAGTGGAGACGAAACGCTGACATTGCCGCGCGGACTTGAAGCGCATCATGCGCCGCTCTCGTCGTCGCACAGCAAGATGGGAATTTTCAGCCTGGTTGTTCAATCCCTTGTGCGAGCGATGTTCGACCTTCGGCATCAAATCCGCCTTCGCAGCCGAATAGGAACGCAGCTTGTCGGTCAGCATCACGCGCGGGGCGATACCTTGACCCTTGAGCAGTTTGCGCATCAGACGCAAGGCTGCTGCCTTGTTCCTTCGGCTTTGCAAGAGGGCGTCGAGAACGTAGCCGTTGGCATCGACGGCGCGCCACAGCCAGTATTTCTTTCCCTTGATCGTCACCACCATCTCATCGAGCTGCCACTTGTCGGCAAACTGGCCTCGTGAGCGGCGTCGGAGCTGATTGGCGAACTTCAAGCCAAATTTCGCCGCCCATTCCGAGACGGTCTGGAATGAGACGTTGATGCCGCGCTCGGCCAACAGATCTTCGACGTCGCGTAAACTGAGCGGAAATCGGAAATACAGCCAGACCGCATGGGTGATGATCTCGGCAGGAAAGCGGTGGCGTCTGAAGTGGGCGGCAGGGAATTCGGTCATGACAATCCGAATATCAAGTCGGCTAAAACAGGCGGTTAAGGCGACGCCACCCGCACAGGTTCATCCGTTGATCGCGTCGCGCGCCGGCCGCGTCGTCCATATCAACAATCGCAAAATCGCCCGACTCGCCAAGCTCGCCGGAGCGCCGGAGTCGAAGGCGGCAGGCGTCCAAATGGCCGTCCGCCTCGGCGACGAGATCGCCAGCGGCCAGCCGCTTTTGCACGTTCACGCCGAGACGGCTGGTGAACTTGGCTACGCACTGGACTATGCCGCGCATGCAGGCGACCTTTTCGAGGTCGAAAGTTGACGTGGCGGCTGTCCATTTGGATACGCCGGCACCGTTCGGCCGGCGCATTCTCGATCTACCAGCGCTTGATGCACTGGATGGTCCTTATCCTGTGTATCATCCAGGTCCCCACGGCCTGGGCGATCCAACGCACGCACATGGCGCACCTTTTCTTGAAACCTAAACCCTTCGACCTTTTCCTGCATCAGGTTCACGCCTGGAGCGGATGGCTGATTATGGCGCTGGCGCTCAGTCAACTTATTCTGCGCTTCACATATGGCCGACCACCTCCGATCCAGGGCATGTCGGTGCTTGAGCGCATGATCGCAGGGGTCACTCATGCGGTGCTCTACGGCCTATTGCTCGCACTGCCGATCACAGGCACGATCGCTATGTACGTGACGTTCCGCATCGCTTCCCTGCACAGCCTGCTGAGCTGGATGCTTCTGGTCGTTGCGACCACTCACGCCCTCGCTGCTCTGTGGCATCACTTCTGGCGTCGCGACGACGTGCTGCGGCGAATGATCAGGAACACGAAATAGCGCGCCGGACAGTCAGCCCACGGGTAAATTCTATCTAGTCGAGCGCGCTTCTCCGCGCGAGCAGCACACTCATTTGCGGAGATTGGCGCGCAGGTCGTTTCGGTGAGCGGCCTCGCAAGCATTGATCCCTACGTGTTTGATGCAGCGCAAAGTGATCATTCTGGATCTGCGCTAGATTTGCCCCCAGTTTCTACATTCAAGCAAACCGAAGGATGAGCCGTGGTGGCCGCCGGCGTGACAATGGTCAAGGCGTTCAGAAGGTCGCATAATTGGGCGACCGCCTTGCGGCGCGGGTTTATCCTTTTCTTCGCCATCGCGTTCGGGCTTACGGCGTTTCTCACAGATGGCGGGCATCAAGCGCGTGCTGCTTCAAGGGAGGGCATCCCGGCGCTCATGACTCAAGCTGGGGATTGTGCCGACCTCCTCGTGCGCATGCCCTGCGACAACGATACCCAACGCGGCGCCGAGCACCCGTGCGACAGCGGTCACTGCCTGTCGAGCCTCGGGTGCTTCCTCTGCGCTCCGCTGAACACGGCCTGGAGCTGGCGCACGTTGAACGCCGAGACAGTCTCGCCGGCTGCATCGCCCGTGCCCTCATCCGCGGAGTTGCGTCGTCAGAAGCGACCTCCGCGATCCATCTTGGTCATCTGAGCACCTTCGGCCTGTTCTGTCCGTGTGCTCCAGCCGACCCGAGGACTGGCACAATGCCTTAGTCTTCCGACCGTGCGCGTCCCAGGCCGCCCAACGATACGGCCGAGGAGACGAGCCGTTCTGCGTGACGCCGACGTGACATAGCCTCCAATCGTCGGCTGCCGGCGAGCCAGAAAGGGCCATGCACGGACCTTGCCGAAATCGGTAGGCAGCGGCACGCGAGGAAGTCTTCGGTATCCGCACGCCGGGCCACTTTTCAAACTCACCTCAAGATGTGCTCGAGCAGCCCGCAAGGCTGCGAGCCGAGGAGCTGAATACCATGTTAAAGACCCACTCGACCCGTTCGATTTCCATCACCGCGGCAGTCCTGACAGCAACCGCGATTCGCAGACGTGCGGCCATGCTGGCCTTCGCGACGGCATCGGCCCTGGTGCTTGCTATTCCGTTCGCCGCCACCGTCCGAGCGGAGCCTGCTGCAACCGGCTTCGTCTATACGGCCGATGAATTTGGCAACACCGTTAGCCGCATCGACCTTACCACGGAAAAGATCGACATCGTTCCGGTCCCGATCACGCCCCACAACGTGCAGTTCGTATCGGGAAAAGATTTGGTGCTGGCGGTGGGCCTGCCGGTCGCCGGCAAAGCTGAAGACGCTCATGCGTCCAATGGGGCTGGCCATGGCGGCGACGGACATGGTGATGCCGCTGTCGCAGGCCAATTGATCGTCCTCGACGCGGCCGATATTTCCTCCGGCGTGAAGGCGTCGATCCCCGTGGGTGGGCATCCTGCGCATGTGATCGCAGACGCGCAAGGCAATCGCGCCTACGTCTCGAATTCCGAAGACGACAGCTTGTCGGTCGTTGATCTTGCCAAGGGCGAGGTCGTCGCCACGGTCGGCACCGGCGACTACCCCCACGGCCTGCGGATGAGCCCGGATGGAAGCGCCATCTATGTCGCGAATGTCCAGGACGGTACTGTTTCGGTTATCGACACAACGGCGCTTTCGGAAGTTGCCAGGATCAAGGTAGGCGTTGCGCCCGTCCAGGTCGGCTTCACACCTGACGGAAAGCGGGTCTATGTCTCGCTGCGCGATGAAAACAAGGTCGCCGTTATCGACACGCAGTCGCGCGAGGTGATCGCACGCATCAATGTCGGCCGTTCGCCCATCCAGGTTTACGCCACGCCTGATGGCCGGCTGGTTTACGTCGCGAACCAGGGAACCGAAACGGAGCCGGATGAGACGGTCTCGGTTATCGATGTCGTAGGCGGGAATGTCGTGAAGACCATCCAGACGGACAAGGGCGCTCACGGCGTGACGGTCGTTGCCGACGGAGCCTTTGTCTTCGTCACCAACATCGTGGCCGGGACCGTTTCCCAGATCGACGTCGGCAGCCAGTCCGTGGTCAAGACATATGCTGTCGGCAAGGGACCGAACGGCGTCACCTATCAGGCGCAGTGATGCAACGTCGGGGCGGCGCTTCGCCGCCCCGCACGACCTAAGCCTCAAACCTATGAGCAGGACGGCCGGCATGCAGGCTTCATCAATGGACAAAGGGTCGGCGAGGCTCTATTCTTTGCCCATGCTTCGCGCGTTGCTTATCATTGTTACAACCATCTCGCTTGCCGCTGCTTCTTTTGCCGTTCAAGCACACGAGACCCGCATGTCCGGGATGTTGGAACGCGCCGCGCTGACGCAGCACATGGAGCAAGCCTCTTCTTCGATGGCCGCTTGCAGCGAAGGGAAATCCTGCAAAGCAGATGCCGGATTGTGCGCCTTCGCCTGCGCCGGAATATCGGCCTGGCTTCCGGTTGTGCGTACTTCGGCAAAGCAAATCAGCTCGCGGCAAAAATATCCCTTCCCGCCGGATGCCGTCTTCGTTGCGGCAGCTCCCGGCCGGAATGATCGCCCTCCTATATCGCGCCTCCTCTGAGCCTGCGGCGGGGCTGATCCCGCTGCGATCCATTTGGACCTTTCAGGCGGGACAGATCGTCCCGAGGTGACGAATATGACGACCTTTTCACGACGCGGCTTCCTCGCCGCCAGCGCAGCCATGCTTGCTGCATCCCATTTCCCCATCAGGGCCTACGGCCAGGACGCGGCTGCGATCCGCCTGGCCGCCACCAGCCGCACGCTCGATATAGACAATCGACCGGCCACCGTTTTCGGACTTGCTGGTCCCAACGGGCAGGGGCTGCTCCTCGATCCGGGCGAGCGATTTCGGGTGGATCTGACCAACGATCTCGCCGAGTCCACGATCATTCATTGGCACGGCCAGATTCCCCCGAACGCTCAGGACGGCGTCCCGGATATGCCGCAGCCGCTTCTTCAGCCCAGTGAAACGCGCAGCTTCGATTTCGCGCCCCAGCCCGGAACGCACTGGATGCACAGCCATGTGCCGATCCAGGAAATGCGATTGCTCGCCGCGCCGCTGATCGTCCGGAGGGCAGAAGACCTATCCGCCGATCGGCAGGAAGTCGTCCTGTTCCTGCACGACTTCGCGTTCAAGACACCGGAAGAAGTGCTGGAAGAGATCACCAGCGCAAGCGCTGATGGACATGGCGCTGCCGGCATGTCACGCGCGATGCAAGGCATGAACCATGGCGGCATGCCTGGAATGAACCAGGGCGAGGCCGGGGGAATGGGCTCGATGGCCATGGATATGGGTAACATGGCGATGGATCTCAACGACTACGACTGGGATGCCTATCTCGCCAATGACCGAACCCTGTCCGATCCCGATGTCGTTCAGGTCGAACGCGGCGGCCGGGTTCGCCTCCGTGTCATCAACGCAGCCGCAGCCACCGTTTTCTGGATCGACACGGGCGAAGCACAAGCCCGGCTCGTCGCCGTCGACGGGCATGAGGTCCAGCCGGTCGCGGGTTCGCGGTTCGGGCTGGCCATGGGGCAGCGTCTCGACCTGGAGATCGACCTTCCAAATGAGACCCGCGCATGGCCGATTCTGGCGCTCAGGGAGGGCGAACGTGAAAGGACCGGCATTATTCTCGCCCCCGCGGGCGCCACGATCGACAGGATCGATTCCCTTTCAGCGAATGACGCCCCGGCCTTCGACACGGACTTGTCTCAGGAGTCACGGCTGGTCGCTGTCGACACGCTTGCCGCCCGTCCGGTGGATCGAAGCCACATGATCATGCTCGGCGGCTCGATGCAGCCCTATGTCTGGACCATCGACGGAGCAACATGGGGCAAGCATCGGCCGGTTGCCGCAACGAGCGGCGATCGGGTGGAACTGATGTTCCACAATATGTCGATGATGGGGCACCCGATGCATCTGCATGGGCATGCATTCCAGGTTGTTGGCATCAACAGGCGACGCTTCGAAGGTGCGCGCCGCGATACCGTGTACATACCGCCGATGTCGATGGTCACTGTTGCCCTTGATGCCGGCGAGGCCGCGAGCTGGATGTTGCATTGCCATCATATGCCGCATCTGGCCACCGGGATGATGACCGAGTTCAGGATCGCTGCATGAAACCGCTCTGGATCGCGGTCGCCGCAACTCTCCTGGCGGCGGCCGGTGCGATCTTGGTCGGAAAGGGACGGTCCGGTCAGGAGGCGAGCGATCGCATCGCCCTTGGCCGGGCAGTCTATCTAGCGAACTGTGCGAGCTGTCACGGCACGAAACTCGAAGGCCAGCCCGACTGGCGCAGCCCGGGCACGAGCGGCCGCCTTCCGGCGCCGCCGCATGACGAGACCGGTCACACCTGGCATCATTCGGACAGGCAGCTCCTCGCAATCATCACCGATGGGACCGCCGCGGTGGTTGGCGGTGGCTACGAGAGTGACATGCCCAGCTTTCGGGAGGCTCTGACCTCCGCCGAGATCGAGGCTGTCCTCGACTACATCAAGAGTACCTGGCCGCAGCGAGAGGCAGACTACCAACGCCGCATCTCGAACGGCTGACACGCCGGAGGCCACGAAAACAATTTCGTGGCCCCACATCGCCATCGCGCGCCGCCCCACCACCACATTCATGCCGACGGGTTCGGCAGTTGATGGCGGCAGAGAGGGTGTTCGGCGGCCTAAAGATATAAGGATTCACAAATGAACAAGAGAAACGTCTTCGCTCTGCTCGTCGCCGCGGCAGCGGTTGCGGGCTTTGCGCTTTGGAATCGAACCGGATCGGAAGACGAAGCCAGAAGAGGAGTATCGGGCCAGGGGACGGCATTGTCGGTTGTCGTGCCTTCGTCATTGTCCGACACCGCAAAGATGGGAGAACGAGCTTTCAACGCCGTCTGTGCAGCGTGCCACGGCAAGAACGCGGCCGGAACCGATGCCGGCCCGCCGCTCATCCATCGGATATACGAACCTTCTCACCACGGAGACTACGCCTTTGAAATGGCCGTCGCCAACGGCGTGCGCGCGCATCACTGGAAATTCGGAAACATGCCTCCTCAGCCGGGTCTGACGAGGGCCGACGTCGCTACGATCGTGGCCTATGTGCGCGAGCTTCAGCGGGCGAACGGCATCAATTGAGGAGCATTGGCGGCGAGATACCCTGCC
>JBFXGQ010000197.1:0-7830 GCA_050177915.1 Pseudodonghicola sp.
TGATCGAGGGGCCATGCAGGTCGAACACATGGCTCACCCGGGTCGACAGGAAATCCTTGTCGTTGCCGGTGTGGCGCAGCAGGAACATGCCCACATCCTGCACCAGCCCGGGGTTGGAGCAGATGTTGAAATAGAAATAACTCCCCATGCCGCAGCCGGCATAGACGCCGATCGGGCCGGCGATGGTCTCGGGCGGATGGCCGGCATCCTCCATCGCCTCCCAGGCGACTTCGAGGAACTTGCGGTGCTGCGGGTCGAGGATCGCAGCTTCCTTCGGGGAAAAGCCGAAGAACTCCGGGTCGAACATCGCATAGTCGTCCAGCGGCGCGGCGGCGGGGACGAAATTGGGATCGGCCATCAGCGCCGGATCCTCGCCATTGGCGATCAGCTCTTCCGCGCTCAGCCGGCGGATCGATTCCGTGCCGCTGCGCAGATTGTCCCAGAAGGCCTGGGCCGATCCGGCACCGGGCAGCCGCACCGACAGGCCGACGATTGCGATATCGTCCGTTTTCTTGCTCTCGCTCGACGTCATTGAGTGACCAAACGCTCCGAATTTACCCCACGCTGGCCCGCACCCGATGCCAAGATAGACATCCGGGCGACTGTCCAACAGATCAATCTTCAAGACCCCTCGCAGCAGGGATCCTAACAACTTGTTTTGGCTGCCTAAAACCCGGCCAGCCGGAAATGGCCATACGCAGCCCTTTGCACAATGCCTGTGATCGCCGGCCATTGGGGCCATGTTAAGGACAATTTGTGGCTGTTGCGCCGCAAATGGCCCCGGCAAGGGGCGCCGTCCGGCAGGGTCACAGCAGGGTGCGCCGGCCTTTCGGTCGCCGGCGGCCGATGGCGGGGCCGTTGCCGAAAAGCTGCGACCGTTCGGCGGCCGCAGGCGCGGGGTCCGCAGCCAGTCGCGGGTTCTCTGCATGCCCCAGCAGCGCGCCGGCACAGAGCCAGGTCAGCGGGATCAGCGTGGCGTTCAGCAGCATGTCGACCATGGTCGCGGCCAGAATCAGCGCCACCGGCGCCGCATAGGGCGAGATCCGCAGCGGCCCGGCGCCCCGGGCGCGGCGCCACAGCAGCACCAGCGGCAGCGC
This sequence comes from Pseudodonghicola sp., assembly GCA_050177915.1. GTDB lineage: Bacteria > Pseudomonadota > Alphaproteobacteria > Rhodobacterales > Rhodobacteraceae > Pseudodonghicola. The sequence continues at coordinate 1,098 of JBFXGQ010000197.1, forward strand.
CAGCAGCCCCATTTCGGCGATATAGCCGAGCCAGCCCGAGACCCCGAAGACGATGATCCAGCGCCCGTCGGGAATGGTCACGGCCTTGCCGGTCTCGGGCGTCAGGATCAGGTTGCGCCCCCAGCCGCCCCAGCCGAACCAGGGCTTTTCGTGCGCGCGCCCGAGCAGCAGCTGCTCCATATCGAAGCGGTAGGCCAGGGACCTGGCGCGCTCGTCGCTGATCGTCGCGGCGCGTTCGACAATCGCATCGAGCGGTACCAGCTCGGCGTTGCGCAGCATCGGATAGCTGATGGCGATCAGCGCCAGGATCAGGGTGGCGCGGATCTGCATCTTGGGGCTGGCGAACAGCGCCAGCGGCAGGAAGGTCAGCGCATAGAGCTGCGAGGCGAGGCTCTTGCACAGATAGAGCACGCCGGCGAGGTAGATCGTGGCGAAGATCATCTTCATGCGCGTCTCGCCGCTGGCATGGCGGGTCAGCGCCGCCGAGGACAGCAGCGCGCTGAACATGAAGAAGGCCAGCCACAGCGCATGCGGCAGGAAGACGATCGGACGGAAACCGCCGTCGCGCATCATCTGTATGAAATCATGCTGGAAGAAACCGTAGATCCAGGAGTTGAGCTGCGGGCTCAGCCGCACCTCGATCAGCGCCGGGACGGAATAGAGCAGCCCGCCGATCATGATCGCGCGCAGCAGCTCGCGCAGGCCCAGTTCCGAGGCGAGCAGGGCGCGCCCCATCAGGAAGGGCAGCAGGATGATGGCCTGATCGATCACAGCCGACAGCAGGTCATGAACGCTGAGGCCGGACACGCGGAAGCCGCCGCCCATCCCGTCGGAATAGACCACCGTCTCGCCGTTGGTCAGCACCGTCGCGATGGCGCTCAGCATGAAGATCGTCACCAGCAGCTTGCCGGCCGGCGCCGCGGGCAGCAGCGGCACCTTCTTGTGCAGCATGAAGACGATGATCAGGAAGGCGCAGAGGCTGGGGATCGACTTCTTGTCCATCGGCGGGATCAGCGGCAGGTCGAAATTCGCCAGCGGCGGCAGCAGCAGATAGCCGCCCAGAATGCACCAGATCAGCCCGCGCTCGACCGGCATCCGGCGCAGCAGCACGAAGCAGACCAGTGGCCAGGACATCAGCATCAGCATGGCGAAGGCGTTGGGCATGGGCGGGCTGCTCGGCCTGTGGGGTTCGGTTCTGGTTATGGGGCGCTCTACCGCGCCGGGGGCAATCTAGCAATTCCGCCGCGCGCTGTCGCCCCGCGACACTGGCGGCGATGCAACGGCGCCGCAGGAATTTCCGCGACCCGCTGGCCGGGCGGGCGATTCCCGCCTATGCCGATGCCGAAGGAGGCTCCGGTGCAGTTCAGCTATTCCGATCGGATCATTCGCATCAACATGCCCAGCCGCGCCGCGCTGCTGGACGAGGTGCGTCGCCGGCTGCGGGCCGGCGAAGGGTTCGCCCTGGCCACGGTCAACCTGGACCATCTGGTCAAGATGGCGGCTTCGGCCGAATTCGTGCGCATCTATGCGACGCAGGATCTGGTGGTGGCCGACGGCTGGCCCATCGTGGCGCTGTCGCGGCTGGCCGCCCGGCCGGTCGAGCTGGTGCCCGGGTCGGATCTGGTGCTGCCGCTCTGCCGGCTGGCGGCCGAGGAGGCGGCGCCGGTGGCGCTGGTGGGCAGCACCGAGGTGGCGCTGGCGGATGCGGCGCGGTCGCTGCGGGCACAGGTGCCGGGGCTGAACATCGCGCTCTCCATCGCGCCCTCGGGGGTGTTCGATCCCGCGGGGGAGGAGGCGGCAGAGATCCTGCGCCGGCTGGACGAGGCCGGGGTGCAGCTGTGTTTCCTGGCGCTGGGCGCGCCGAAGCAGGAGACCTTCGCGGCCCGCGGCCGCACCATGGCGCCGGGGGTGGGGTTCGCCTCGATCGGGGCGGGGCTGGACTTCCTCGGCGGCCATCAGGTGCGCGCGCCGCGCTGGATGCGCCGGGCCGGGCTGGAATGGCTGTGGCGGATGCTGGGTAGCCCGGCGCGCATGGTGCCGCGCTATGCCCGCAGCGCCGCGGTGCTGCCGGGGCAGGCGCTCCGGGCGCTCAGGCTGCGCTGGGGCGGCGAATAGGGCTGCGGGCGCGTTGAAATTCGGTCCCCCGGGGCGTCAGCCCCGGGTCGCCCCCGACCCGCCCCCCACGGCGGGCGCGAATTGCGCCCCCCCTCGGGCCGGGCGCGCCCCTTCGGTCTTTGATAGGTCGGGGCAGCAACCGCCGCTCACTTATACTCCATGATCCCTCGCCGCCGCCCGCGCAGCCGGCGCAGATGGAACTCCAGCACCCCCTGCGCCTCGGCGAATTTGCCCAGAACCGAGAACAGCGCGGTTTCCCAGCGCCCGGGGGCCGGGTCGCGCCGCGCCAGCCGCAGCAACTGCGCCGGATAGATCAGCCCCAGCAGCCCGGCCCAGGGGCTCGCCAGCATCAGCAGCAGGATCGCCAGCGGCAGCGCCGCCCCCCAGAGCAGCGCGCGGCGGGTCTCGCGCAGCCAGTGCCGTTCCGGCGCCCGGCCATAGAGAAACGCCCCCTCGGCAAAGGCGTGGCCAGCGCGCCGGCTGCGCCGCCACCACTGGCCGAAGCGCAGGATCTGGGCATCATGCAGCGTCATCTCGGCGTCGAGCCGCCATATCGACCAGCCGGCGCGGCGCAGGCGCAGGCACATCTCCGGCTCCTCGCCGGCGATCAGGTCGTCGCGGAAGCCGCCCACCGCCTGCAGCGCCGCGCGGCGGACCAGCGCGTCGCCGCCGCAGGCCAGCGCCTCGCCTGGCGGCGTGTTCCATTCGCGGTCGCAGAGCCGGTTGTAGACCGAGGCCTCGGGGTGGTTCTCGCGCCGCCGGCCGCAGGCGACGGCGGCCTGCGGATGGCTGGCCAGAAAGGCGCGGGCGGTGGCGATCCAGCCCGGGTCTATCACGCAGTCGCCGTCGACCAGCTGCACGAAGTCCGCGCCGTCGTCGTGCAGCGCCGCCAGCCCGGCGTTGCGGGCGCGGGCGGCGGTGAAGGGCTGCGACAGGTCGAGCGCCACCACCTCGGCCCCCAGCGCGCGGGCCGCCTCGGCGCTGCCGTCGGTGGAGCCGGAATCGACGTAGATCACCCGCCGCGCTGCGCCCTGCATCGAGCGCAGGCAGTCGATCAGGCGGTGGCCCTCGTTCCGGCCGATCACCACCGCGTCCACTGCGCCTGTCCCGCTTTCCGCTGCCGTCATCATCCGCCCTCGTGCCCTGTCGCGGCGCAGCCTAGCCGGTTCTGCCCGGCCCGCAAGCCATCCCGCCCCTTGGCGGCGGCGCGGGAATGCGGCAGCATCGCCGCCAATGCGGGCGAGGGCGGATATGACGGGCGCGGAGACGGGTGAGGAGAGGGGCGAGGAGAGGGGCATCGCGCTGCTGGCCGATGTGGGCGGCACCAACACGCGGGTGGCGCTGCTGCGGGGCGGCAAGATCACGGCGCCGGCCGCATATGAGAATGACGGTTTCTCCGGGCTGCTGCCGCTGCTGCGGGCCTATCTGTCCGGCCGGCCGGCACCGGCGCGCTGCTGTATCGCCATCGCCGGGCCGGTGGGGCCGGGGGTGGCGCGGCTGACCAACCGCGACTGGGTGGTCGCGCCCGAGGAACTGGCGCCGGCGCTGGGCCTGCCCGGCCCGCAGGCGGTGACGCTGGTCAACGACCTGACCGCGCTGGCGCTGGCGCTGCCGGACCTGCGCGCCGATCAGGTCGCGCCGCTGCGCCTGGCGGCGGGGGCGGCGGGCAACGGTCAGGCGCTGGTGGCCAATTTCGGCACCGGCTTCAACGTCGGGCTGCTGCGCGCGACCGCCGCCGGGCCACAGGCCTGGGCGGCAGAGCTGGGCCATGCCGGGCTGCCGGCGCCGTTGGCGGCAGAGGCGGGGCCGTCCTTCCACACGGTCGAGCATCTGTTCTCCGGCGCCGGGCTGGCGCGGCTGCATGCGGCGCTGGGCGGCGCGGCGCTGACCCCGCGCGCGGTGATCGCCGGCGCCGCGGCGGGCGAGGCGCCGGCCGGGCTCACCGTCGCCCGCATGGGGCGCCTGATGGGGCTGTTCGCGCGCGAGCTGGTGTTCACCTATCTGCCGCGCGATGGGATCTATATCGCCGGCAGCATGGGGCGGGCGGTCTTGGAGGCCTCCGGGCGGCAGGCCTTTCTGGACGCCTTCGCGGCGCCCGGTCCCGCCGCGACGCTGGCCGCCGGTGTGCCGCTGCGGATCGTCACCGACGACGCCGCGGCGCTGGGTGGGCTGGCGTGCCTGGCCCGCGCGGCTCAGTAATCGCGTTCGAAGAACAGCCCCAGCCCGGTACTGCCGTCGTTGCTGACACTGCCCTTGACCGTCAGCGAATCGGTCAGGTCGAGGTTCAGGTTCAGCTCGGTCTCGCCCTTGGTGTTGACGTTGAAGTCGGTATAGACCTTGTCCGACAGATAGGTGCCGGCGCCGAACTGGCCGGCGCCGCCGGCATCGGTGCCGATGTCCACGGTGTCGACGCCGGTCGCCTTGCGCACCTGGTCGCTGGCCCCGCCGGAGCGGCCCAGCGTCGCCAGCGAGGCCGCCATCTTGGCGATCACGAAGGGCGACAGGTCCGAGATCCGGCTGCCGAAGACCAGCATCGCCAGCGCCTCCTCGGCGGGGCGTTCGGGCTCGGCGAAGACGCTGATCTTGGGCGCATCCATCGGGCCGGCGATCTGGATCGTGGCCTTGCCGTCCTCGGTGCTGGTGGAGGATTCGAATTCGACATAGGGCTGCAGGTCGCCCTGCATCGACACGATGCCCTTGGTCAGCTTCAGCCGCCGGCCGAGCAGGTCCAGCGTGCCGCGGATCAGCTCGATCTGCCCCGAGGGTTCCACCGCGGCGGTGGTGCCGCGGATGCGCAGATCGCCGCCCAGCTCGGCCTGCAGGCCGAAGCCGCGGGCGAAGACCCGGTTGTGCGCCAAGAGCGCGATGTCCAGCCGGATCGCCGGGCCGCTCTTGCCGCTGTCGCCGGTCTCGATCAGCCCGGCGCGGTCGCGGGTGGCGCGCACGGCGGCGGGTTCGGCGACATGGGTGATCTCGGGGATCGGCGCGGCGGCGGCGCTGCCCGAGACGGCCGAGAGGTTGAGATTGGTCTCGCCGAAGGTGATCTGCCCCGACAGCAGCGGCCCGGCGGTCAGCGGCCCGGCCAGCAGCAGCTGGCCGTTGGCCGAGGAGGTGACGCTGCGGTTGTCGGTCAGGGTCAGGTTCAGCAGATCCACCGCGATCCGCCCGTCATAGGGCGCGGTCAGCGCCACCGGGCCGCTGACGCGGAAGCCGCCGCCGGCCCCCAGCGCGGCGCTCAGCGCCAGATTGGCGCGCGAATTGTCCAGCGTCACAGTGCCGGCGATATTCTCCAGCGTCTGCGCGGCGGCGGGGATCGCCATCCGTCCGCCGGCGGTGCGGATCGTGCCGCTCAGCGCGGCGAGCGACGGCGCCCCCTTCATCTTCAGGTCGAACTCCGCCTTGCCGCTGACCGAATTGGGCTTGAGGAAGGGGTTGGCCCCCTCCAGCCGCAGCTCGCCCTTGGCGTCGAGATCGGCGGTGCCGGCGGCCTCGTCAAAGCTGCCGGTGACCTGGGTGGCGATGCCCGAAGGGCCGGTGGCATTGGCGTCGATGGCCCACAGGCCGGCGGCGCGGGTGGCGTGGCCCTTGGCGCTGAGCCGCCCGGCCAGTTCTGGCACGAAACGTTCCATCCGGTCCAGTGCCGCGTCGAAGGTCAGGTCTGCGTCGCCCTTGGGATCGACGGTGCCGGTCAGTTCGGCGCGCGAGCTGTCGGGGCCGGTCAGGTTGACGTCGCCCTGCCAGACGGTGCCGGCCTGCTTCAGATCGCCGCTCAGCGTCAGCGGGCCGGAGACCGAGGGGGTGACCCGGGCCAGATCGTCGAGTGCGGCGCGGAAGCTGAGCGTGCTGTCGGCGCTCTTGACGCTGCCCTGGGCCGAGGCGGAGAGGGCGGTGCCCTGCAGCTCGAACCGCCGGATGTTCAGGCCGGCGGTGTCGCGAGAGGCCTCCAGCACCAGCGTGCTGGGGCCGGCGATCAGCTTGTCGACCTGCTCGATGCCGGCGGACAGATCCTGCGCCCGCATGTCGAGCGCCAGATCGAAACTGCCGGCGAGCGGCGCGCCCTTGCCCCTGAGCTCGGCGGTCACCGAGCCGCCCAGATCCTGCCCGGCGAGATCGGAGAAGCGCGACAGATCCGCCGCCCCCAGCCGCAGCCGCCCGTCCATCTCAAGCCCGGATTCTAGGCCCGAGAGGGTGCCGTCCAGCGTCGCGGTATAATCCGAGCCGGTCAGTTCGAAGCCATTGAATTCCAGCGCGCCGCCGGCGTCGCGGGCGATCTCGCCATCCAGGGTGATGTCGCGGCCCACCGCGCGCTGCTGTGCCGGATCGGCCAGCTCCAGCCCGCTCAGCGCGGCGCGGATATCGCCGCGCAGCGCGAAGCCCGCGCTCTGGTCCAGGGTGCCGTGGCCGGTCAGCGCGGCCCGCCGCAGGCTCAGGTCCGGCCGCGTCAGCCGGTCGGCCGACAGCGCCAGATCCCAGTCGTTGCCGCTGGCTGCATCCAGCCTCAGGGTGAAATCGGCGGCCCCCAGCGCGGTGCGCGGCCCGCTCAGCGGCAGCAGCACCTGTTCGCCCGAAGGCGGCGCGATGCGGCCCTGAATGTCGACCTTTTCCAGCTGGCCGCCGG
>JBFXGQ010000198.1:0-7818 GCA_050177915.1 Pseudodonghicola sp.
TAGCCGCGCATGGCGACGTCATAGCGGGCGGCCTCCCGGGTCTCGGCGCCGAAATACTAGACCGTCTCGTAGTTCAGCAGGCTGTCGATCGCCTTCTGGTTGGCGTCGGTGTCCTGATCGTTCATCTCGCGGCGCAGTTGCACCCGCCATTCGGTGACCTTGAAGGTGAACCAGACATAGAGCGCGATGACCACCGCCACGATCACCAGATAGCGCACGTCGAACAGCACCGTCAGGATGACCGCCACCAGCGTCAGCTCCAGGATCAGCGGGCCGACGCTGAACAGCAGGAAGCGCAGCAGGAACTCCACCCCCTTCACCCCGCGTTCGATGATCCGGCTCAGGCCGCCGGTCTTGCGGCCGATGTGATAGCGCATCGACAGCCGGTGGATGTGGTTGAAGGTCTGCAGCGCCAGCCGCCGCAGCGCCCGCTGCGCCACCGGGGCAAAGATCGCGTCGCGCAGCTGCTGCAGCCCGACGTTCAGGATGCGCGCCACGCCATAGGCCACCGTCAGCCCCACCGCCCCCAGCGCCAGCACCGGCACGCCGTCCTTGGCCAGCGCGTCGACCGCATCCTTGTAGAGAACCGGGATATAGACCGCGATCAGCTTGGACAGCACCAGCGCCAGCATCGCCAGCATGACGCGACGTTTGACCCAGGGTTGCTCGCGGGGCCAGAGATCGGGGGCGACTTTGCGGATGGTGCGCCAGCCGGAGGCGCGCTGCGACCGGGCGGGGGTATCGGGGGTATGGGTCATCGGGTGTTCCTTGCCTGCGCCCCCACATAGGGCCGCAGCGGAGAAATGGCCAGAGCCCTCCGGCGCGCGGCATGGCGGCTGTCCCGGCCCCGACAGGCCGGCCGGAGGGCGAAGCCGCAGCACCGAACGTCTCTCGTCCACGCCGGCCGCTGTCGCTCCCTCCCCCTGTCAGGGGGAGGGACAGGCAGGGGGGGACGCCGCAGGCAGGCAGCCGGCGCCGCAATTCGGGGACCCTATTCGGGGCCCTATTCCGGGATCGTGAACACCTGTCCCGGGTAGATCAGGTCGGGATTGCGGATGCGGTCGCGGTTGGCCTCGAACACCCGCACATAGAGCAGCCCCTCGCCATAGCGCGCCCGCGAGATCGCCCAGAGCGTATCGCCCTTCTGCACCGTCACCGCGCGCACCGCCGGTGCGCCCTCGGCCGGGGTCGCCGCCGGCCCGGCCAGCATCTCGGGCGCCTCGCGCTTGAACGGCGTCTCCAGCCGGCCGATCACCTCGCCCGCCGCGCTCACCTCGTCCAGCCGCAGGGTATAGACCCCCGGCGCGATCCCGGCGAGCCGGCCCTTCCAGCGGCCATCCTCGGCGGCGCGCAGATCGCGCAGCGCCGCATTGTCGAGATAGACCCGCACCACCGCGCCGCCGGCGGCGCGGCCCGACAACAGCACATCGCCCTCGGCGCTGTAGCTGATGGTGTCGAGCGAAAGCTCAGCTACCGCCTCGCCCGCCGGCGCGGTGGCGGGCTGAATCAGCTCCACCCCGTCGGCGCCGGCCCGCAGCACCGCGACCGGCGCGGCAGGCTGAGCGGGCGCGGGCTGCGGCGCGGCGGGGGTGCCAGAGGCGGCCGGGGTCACCGCGGCCGCCGGGGCGGCGGATTGTTCAGGCGCCTGCGCCGTCCGGGTCTCCTCTGCCGCCGGCGCGGCGGCGGGCGCGGTCGCCGTCTCTGTCGCCGTCTCTGTCATCGGTTCCGCCGCAGCCTTCTCAGCCGGTTGCGCCGCGGTCTCCGCCGTCGACGTCGCGGGCGCTGCCGGGGTCTGCGGCGCCGCCGCGGCGACCGTCTCGGCGCCGGGCGTCGCGGCCTCGGGCGCCGCGACCGGCGCCAGGAAGATCTGATCCTCAGACAGCGCGGTGGCGCCGTCGAGCTCGGCCCGCAGCGTCAGCACCCGCGGGGCGGAGCTGGGCGGCAGCGACAGGAAGCTGACGAAATCGCCGCCCGGCGCGACGGTGAAACTGTCCTGCTCGGCCTCGTCCAGCAGCACCGTCACCAGGCTGGCCGGCGTCGCCTTGCCGGCGATCACCGCGGTGCCGTCGGGCTCCACCCGCACCAGATCGAAGCGCGGCGGCGCCAGCTGCGGCCCGGCGGGCTGTGGCGCGCTCGGCTCGGCACCGGCGGGCGCCGCCGCGGTCTCGGTCTCGGCCTCAGTCTCGGCGGGGGCCTCGGCCGAAGTTGCTGCCGGGGTCTCGGCGGATGTCGCGGCGGGTGTCTCTGCAGCTTGCCCGGCCGGGACCTCCGCCGGCTTCCCGACCGCCATCTCACCCGCCGCATCCGTCCTGGCGACCACCGGCGCAGGCGCGGGCATCTGCGGCGCCGGGCTGAACACCCCGGCGTAATAGAGCCCGCCGGCCCCGGCCGCCACCACGACCCCGGCCGCCAGGATCCATCCCAGCCCGCCACTTCCCGATGCAGTCGTCATTCCCGTTCATCCCCCAGTGTTCGGCCGGTTTATATCCATGTCGCGAAACATGATCCGCGCGCCCGGCCCGCGCGCGGTTGAGTGAGCCTAGCAATCCGGCTATCAGGGGTCAAAACACGTATTTTGTCCCCTTGACAAGAGAATGAGAGGCGCACCGATGAGCAGCAAATCCGTCTGTGTCTATTGTGGCTCACGCCCGGGCACCCTGCCCGCCTATACCCAGGCCGCCCAGGATCTGGGCCGGGCGCTGGCCGCCGCGGACTGGCGGCTGGTCTATGGCGCCGGCGATGTCGGCCTGATGGGCGAGGTCGCCCGCGCCGCCCAGGCCGGCGGCGCCGAGACCTTCGGCGTGATCCCCGAACATCTGGTCCGGCGCGAGGTCGGCAAGACCGACCTGACCCGCTATGTGGTCACCCAGACCATGCACGAGCGCAAGAAGGTCATGTTCATGAACGCCGATGCGGTGGTGGTGCTGCCGGGCGGCGCCGGATCGCTGGACGAGCTGTTCGAGGTGCTGACCTGGCGCCAGCTGAGCCTGCATGACAAGCCGATCGTGATCCTGAACACCCAAGGCTACTGGCAGCCGCTGCGGGCGCTGGTCGATCATATCATCGACCAGGGCTTCGCCGATCCCTCGCTGGCGGGCTTCCTGAGCTGGGCCGACACGCCCGACGAGGCGATGGAGCTGCTGCGCGCGGCGCTGGCCTGACGCAAACCCGCTTCTTCTCGCTCCAAATACTCCCGCCGGAGGCGTGAAAGCTTCCATCCTCCCGCCCGGCGCGGGCGTCGGATCGGTGAGTATTTGGAGCGAGAAGAAGCCGAAAAGGAAACGCCCGGCCAACCGGCCGGGCGCATGCGTTCAAGGCTGCGGCGGAACTCTCCGCCGGCCCCCGGATCACTTCAGACGCGAAGCGACGTTTTCCCAGTTCACCAGGTTGTCCAGGAAGTTGGTCAGGTAGGCCGGGCGCTTGTTGCGGAAGTCGATGTAGTAGGAATGTTCCCACACGTCGCAACCCAGCAGCGCGGTCTGGTCGAAGCACAGCGGGTTGACGCCGTTCTCGGTCTTGGTGACCGCCAGCGAGCCGTCGGCGTTCTGCACCAGCCAGGCCCAGCCCGAGCCGAACTGCGCGGCGCCGGCGGCGGCGAAGTCATCCTTGAATTTCTCGACCGAGCCGAAGGCCTCGACCAGCGCCTTTTCCAGTGCGCCCGGCATCGCCGCGCTGCCCGGGCCCATCATTTCCCAGAACTGGGCATGGTTCCAGTGCTGCGAGGCATTGTTGAAGATGCCGTTCTGGGCGACCGCGCCGGCCTGATAGGTGCCCTTGACGATCTCTTCCAGCGACTTGCCTTCCCACTCGGTGCCGGCGATCAGCTTGTTGCCGTTGTCGACATAGGCCTTGTGGTGCAGGTCGTGGTGATATTCCAGCGTTTCCGCCGACATGCCCTTGGATGCCAGCGCGTCATGTGCATAAGGAAGATCGGGTAATTCAAAAGCCATCTTGGACCCCTGCTGATAGAGTTGCGTTTCCCGGCTTTACATGCGGCTCTGCCGCGGGCAGGTCAAGGGCAATGACGGCAAAAGCCCGGCTGGCAGACCGGGCGGACGAGAGGGAAGCAGCCGAATGCTGACGCGGATGCGCAAGGCCATCTATCGGGCGCGCGGATATTATGACGGGTCGCTGGGCGGGATGCGGTTCCGGCTCGATCCCTATCACAGCAAGTTCTGGCGCCGCACCAGCCAGGGCCGTTGGGAGCCCGAGACCTTTGCCGTGCTCGACGCCCATCTTGAGGCGGCGCGCGACTATCTCGACATCGGCGCCTGGATCGGGCCCACCGTGCTCTATGCCGCCAGAAAGGCGCGCCATGTCTGGGCGTTCGAGCCCGACGCCACCGCCTTCCGGCATCTGGTCTGGAATATCGAGCTGAACGGGCTGACCAATGTCTCGGCCCTGCCGGTGGCGCTGTCGGACCGCACCGGGGTGGCGCGGATGGCCAGTTTCGGCGGCGAGGCCGGCGACAGCATGACCAGCCTGCTGAACGCCGAGGCCGCCGGCGGCACCGATGTGGTGACGCTGGACTGGGCCAGTTTCGCCGGCGACGCCGACCTTTCCGCCGTGAGCCTGGTCAAGATGGATGTCGAGGGGGCGGAGTTCGACCTGCTGCCCGCCCTGCTGCCCTGGCTCAGGGCGCAGCGCCCGGCGCTCTACCTGTCGACCCACGCGCCCTATCTGGAGCCGGGCGCCCGCGCCGCCCGGATGGCGGAGCTGGCGCGCGCGCTGTCCTTCTACGGCAGCTGCAGCGACAGTGCCGGCACGCCGGTCGCGGCAGGAGCCTTCACCGCCCCCGACGCGCTGGAGCGGTTCCGGACCTTCCTGTTCGCCGGCTGAGGCGGGATCAGAAGATCCCGACCGCCGATCCCGGCTGCGCCGCCTCTTTCAGCAGCGCGAAAGCATAATCCGCCACCGAGCGGAAACAGAGGATCCCGAAACTGCCGTCGGGCTCCATCCAGACCGCGGCGGCGATCTGGCCCATGCGGCTGCGGCGGAAGCGTCCCGGCTCGAAGGCACCCGGGGCGAAGTCGATGGGGAAGAGCTTGGCCAGAACCTCGCGGGCGCAGGGGCCTTCGACGCGGAACACCGCGCGCGCGTCCGACACGTCGACCGCCAGCCCATGCGCCGCCCCCAGCGCCGCGGTGGCCTTGTCCAGCGCCGCGCCGGCCCCCTCGTAGGGGCAGAACAGCAACAGCTCGTCCGGCGACATCCAGGCGATGGCGCCGGTCTTGCCGCGCAGGATCTGGCCCATCGCCGGCAGCTTGGCCCCGGTCGCCCCGGTGGCGGCGGATTTGACCGGCTTGGTGGCCGGATCGCCGCGCAGGGTGATCATGCCCTGCGGCCCCGCCGCCTCGATCCGGGCCAGCCCGTCATAGCGGGCGCCGGACCATGCGCTGAGCGGTTCAGACATTCTGCTTCTCCCCGTTCCTGTCGTAGAACACCGGATCGACGATCTTGGCGCTGTAACTGCGGCCGTCGGTGCCGGGGAACTCCAGCACCTCGCCGATGCGCTGGGGGCCGTGCAGCACCAGCCCCATGGCGATGCCGCGCTCCAGCATCGGCGAATAATAGGTCGAGGTCACCCGGCCTTGCGTGTTGCGCTGGCCGTTGGCGTTCACCCCCTCGGCCAGGGCATAGGCACCGTCGGGCAGCACGCTGCCGTCCAGCGTCTCCAGCCCGACCAGCTTCCAGCGGTCCGGGTCGGTCATATGGGCGCGCTGCTGCGCCCGCTTACCGAGGTAATCCGCCTTCTTCTTCGAGATCGCCCAATCGAGGCCGAGATCCTGCGGGATCACCGTGCCGTCGCTCTCATCCCCGATCATGATGAACCCCTTCTCGGCCCGCATCACATGCAGCGCCTCGGTGCCATAGGGCATCATGCCAAAGCCCGCGCCCGCCGCGATCAGCCGATCCCACAGCGCCTGACCCTGGCTCGCTTTCACCGCGATCTCATAGGACAGCTCGCCGGAGAAGGAGATCCGATAGACCCGCACCGACAGGCCGGCCAAGGTGCCCTCCGCCCAGGTCATGAACGGCAGCGCCGCCTTGCCGACATCCATGCCGCCGAGCTGCTCCAGCACCTGCCGCGCCTTGGGACCCACCACGGCGATCTGGGCGAATTGCTCGGTCACATTGGCGGTATAGACCTGCCAGTCCCACCATTCGGTCTGCAGCCATTCCTCCATATGCGCATGGATGCGCTCGGCGCCGCCGGTGGTGGTGTGGCACAGGAAGGTCTGCGCGTCGATCCGCGCCACCACGCCGTCGTCGATCAGGAAGCCGTTCTCGTTGCACATCAGCCCGTAACGGCATTTGCCGGGCGCCAGCGTCGACATCATGTTGGTATAGAGCATGTCGAGGAACCGGCCCGCGTCCGGCCCCTCGACCAGAATCTTGCCGAGCGTCGAAGCATCAAGAATACCAACGGCTTGCCGCGTATTCTTCACCTCGCGCATCACCGCCTCATGGGGGCTCTCGCCGCCCTGCGGATAGGCATAGGGGCGACGCCACTGGCCGACAGGCTCGAACACCGCGCCGTGATGGGCGTGCCAGTCCTGCATCGGCGTGCGGCGGATCGGCTGGAACAGATCGCCCCGCGCATCGCCGGCCATGGCGCCGAAGGAGATCGGCGTATAGGGCGGCCGGAAGGTGGTGGTGCCGACCTGCGGGATCGGCGCATCCAATGCATCAGAAAGCACCGCCAGACCGTTGATATTGCTCAGCTTCCCCTGATCCGTCGCCATCCCCAGCGTGGTATAGCGCTTGGTGTGCTCGACGCTCTCGTAGCCCTCGCGCGCGGCCAGCTGCACGTCCGAGATCTTGACGTCGTTCTGGAAGTCCAGCCAGGCCTTCGCCCGCAGATCGACCGCTGCCGCCCGCGGCATCAGCCAGACCGGGGCGAGCGGCGCCTCGGCGATCGCCGGCACCGCCGGAGCCTTGACCTTCTTCGGCTTGAAGCCGGCAGCCCTGGCCGCCACCCGCCCGGCCTCGACCGCATCGGCCAGCACGGCGTCCAGCCCCAGCGCGCCATTGGCGGCACCGGCGGGCAGCACGAAGCCCGCGCCATCGGCGCCGGTGGGCGGCCGGGCGGCGTCGGGGCGGAACATCGCCTGTGCCTCGTCCCAGACCAGCTTGCCGCCGCAATGCGACCACAGGTGGACCACCGGCGACCAGCCGCCCGACATCGCCACCGCGTCGCAGGCGACCTCTTCCAGCGCCGCGCCCTGCCCCTCCTGCGCGCAGATCGCCACCCTGGCGACCCGCTTGCCGCCGCTCACCCAGGCAATCGCGCGGCCGCAGTCGACCCGGATGCCGCGCGCCCGGGCCACCCCCATCAGATCGCCGCCGCCGGTGGCGCGGGCGTCGAGGATGCGCAGCACGTCGAGGCCCGCGCGGCTGAGCGCGAGCGCAGTGCGATAGGCGTCGTCGTTGTTGGTGACCACGATCACCCGCCGCCCCGGCGCCACGCCGTAATTCACCAGGTAATCCCGCATGGCGGAGGCCAGCATCACCCCGGGCACATCGTTGCCGGCGAAGCTGAGCGGCCGTTCGATGGCGCCGGTGGCGGTGATCACCTGCCGCGCCCGGATCCGCCACAGCCGGTGGCGCGGCCCCTCGGCGCCTGGGCAGTGATCGGTCAGCCGCTCGTAGCCCAGCACGTAACCATGGTCATAGACGCCGGCCCCCATGCAACGGTGGCGCAGGGTGACATTGGGCATCGCCTTCAGCGCCGCCAGGGTCTCGGCGATCCAGGCCTCGGGGGCCTGGCCGTCGATCTCGCCGCCGTCGACCGCGGCGCGGCCGCCCCAATGGGCG
>JBFXGQ010000199.1:0-7817 GCA_050177915.1 Pseudodonghicola sp.
GCAGAAGGCGCTCGATTGACTCAGCCAACAGGCCCTCTTCGACCCGCGCATCGGCCTGTTGCAGGCGAACTGCGACCACGTCACGCAATGCCGCATCGCTCGCAAAGCGGTCCCAGATATCCCAAATGGCGGCCTCGGCGCCGTCATCGCTAAGCCCCTCAAGATCGCGGATGGCGGCACCGAGAAATTCACGGCTGGCGGCCTCGGCCGTGAGCCCTGCCTCCGTCGCGGTCACACGCGCCCGGGTCTCGTCCAGGGTGGTGGCCTGCGCCGCCAGATCATCGCCCAAATCGCCCAGGCTGACGTCGATCTGGGTGACCGTCTCGCCCATGGCCTCAAGATCGGTGGCGCGGGCGCGCGCTTCCTGCTCCAGGAGCGCGACCGAGGTGCCGACCGATGCCTCCAGCCTCAGCCGCTCGGACGCTTCGGCGGCGAGTTTCTCGTCCACGCTCGCCGTGAGCTGGCGCTGACCGGCCGCCGCCGCCTCGCGGATCGCCTCACCGCGCTGCCACATCTCCCACAGATCGGCGATGCTCGCCTCGGTCAGATCGTCAATCCTGTCGGCCAGCGCCCGGCTGGCGGTCACCGTCTCGGTCAGCGCCGAGACATCGCCCAGGGTGGAGAGCGTGACCTCGACGGCATTGAGGCGCGCGATATCGGTATTGTATTCGTCCGAGGTGACCCGCAGCGCCAGCGCCTCCGCCAGGCTGTCCAGCTCGGCCGATACCGTGGCCATGCTGACCAATCCGCCATTGACCGTCAGCGTGTCGGTCAGCAGGTCGAGCCTTCCCAGCTCCGCGTCGAGCGTGACCTCGATGTCGGTGACGCGAATGGTGAGATCGGTGACGACCGGGATCTGCGTCGGATCGAGCAAAGCTGCCGACACCAGTTGCTCGGCGTAGGTGCGGGAGGCGGTCAGCGAGAGCGTGGCCTGCACTACATCGAGCGCGATCTCGACAGCACTTTGCCGGCCGGCGATCGCCTCGACAGCACGAATGCTGACGGTGCCGCTCTCCGGATCGACGATGATGCCTGCATCGGTAAAAGTTTTGCGTGTCTGGAAGGCCTCCCAGTCGAGCGAAATCAGCCGCTCCCACACATCGCCCAGCGACGTCGCCGAATCCCTGATCTGCGGGATCTCCGACGTCAGCCTGTCGCGCTCAATGCCGATCTGATCGGAGAGCGACACACTGGGCGGCGCCAAAGGATCAATCGGCCCGATGACCTCCTCCAGCAGCTCGGTCAGCGAGCCGGTGCCGAGGTCTTCGACGGCAAAAAGACCGAAGATCTTGTCGCGCAGCGTCGCCACGGTGCCGGTCGCATCCTCGATCGCCGCGTCGTGCCGATCGAAGGCGGCGTCGATCTTTTGCACGAGAGCGTCGGCCATGTCCGCAGGACCGAGACGCACGTCGTCGGTGATGACAGCAATCCAGTCCGTCCAGATGGTCTTGCCGCCGGCGATGAGCCGGGCCCGGACCTCATAGGCGGTCGCCGCCAGCACGCCGTCCAGGATCACGGTCTCGCCGGCATCCATGTCGATCGTGGCGCCGCGCAGCGCGATTTCGGTCTTGCCGGCCAGACGGATCTGCCAGCGCACGCCCTCGGCCATGAGCCCGCTATCCCAGGAGATGCGGATCGCGGGCCGCCGCGCCGCACCTGTGGCGTCGGCGATGGTGACGGCCGAGATGCCGATGCCCGGAACTGCCACCGCGACCTGCGTGGTGCCGGTCGGCGCCGGCGCGCTCGGCAACTCGAACGCGGGGCTCCAGTCGTAATCGCTGGGGTCGACCTCTCGCAGCGACACCTTGCGGATGCCGGTGCGCAGATCCTCGGAGATCTCCGCCAGCTCGAAATCCTTGCCCTCATAGCCGTTGCGTTCGGAGCTGTAATCCAGGGTCTCCAGCAGCTCGACCCCGAGCGCGTCGGGCGGCAGGGAAAACATGTGCCGCCGAAAGCGCCGCTCGTCCTCGATGTAGGCGCGCATCAGCCGCTGCACCTGGGCGGCATAGGGCACCGATGAGAAGCGCAGCTCGGCGGTGCGGCGGCCGAAGGCATCCGCCGCCTCCCACTCCGCATTGAAGCGGCCCGGCGCATCCTTCGTCTCCCAGAGGCTGTCCGGGTCGGGATAGGTGGCGGTGACCGCATTATAGGTGTCGCCGATCGCCGGAAAAGGATCGTACTCCTGCTCTTTGGTGACGAGGATGTCCTCGTCGGTGAAGGCATAGACCGGCAGGTCCGGCGCGCCGCACCGGATGCGCCAATATCCGCCCATGTCCGCGACCTGGGCAGACGCGGCCTTGAGCACCTCCTGCATGACCGACGCGGGCTCTTCGCTGAGCGGCGCCTCGATGCCGCAGCGGTAGCGCGGTTCGGTGGTCTCGTCGCTCAGCGTAATGACGTCATCTGCCTTGTTCATCTGCGAGACCCAGTTGGCCTGGGGGAGTGCATCGACATCGACGCTGCCGCCCCAAATCTCGCCGCCGGGCAGCTCGATCCCGCGCCAAGCGTTCCAGGCGATCACGATGGGGTTTTCGGTCTGCTCCCAGGTCGACGGATCGTACCAGCGATGCGACCCGTTGCCGCCGGCGGTGCTGTCCTTGCGGATGTCATAGAGCGGGATGCCCATCATCTCGAATCGGTAGGAGGGCACCGAGGTGAGCCGGTTGCGGTCGTAGAGGAAGGTCACGATGGCGTAGCAGAGGCCGGCGCCCACCATATTGACGGTCCACGGCCGGTCGGGGTGATCGCCGTATTTCTCCAGCATCATCTGGTCGGCGGCGGTCTGGGTGCCGTCGTAATATTTGACCCAGATCAGGCCGCTATAGTCGGTCTTGTCCTGGTCCTCCGGGGCGAGGACCGGGTAGCCATAATCGGCGTGCGGCGTGTCGCCGAGCGTGACGTAGTTGTCGCCGATGATCAGCCGCTCCAGCGTCGCGCCCGGCGCGCTGCACAGCTCGATCACATGGGTCAGATACTGATGCGAGCTGCCGTGCGAATACGGCGGGCAGATCGCCTGACCGGCGGTGGCCGTGCGACCGAGGATGATCGTCTCCGGGTGCTGCTCGCCGGTCAGCGTCGTGGCGATGGTAATACCGCCGCCACTGTCCGGCTGATGGGTGAGCGCGGCCTGCAGTGCGGTGATCGCGACCGTCGTCACCAGACGAGTCAGGACGCTGCCCAGGACCGTCGAGCCGAAGGCGGCGCCAGCTGCCCAGCCGCCAAAGGCGGCGGTTCCGACGGTGAAGGCGCTGGCCCCGAAGCCGAAGGCGCCAATGGCGAACGCGGCGACTGCAGGCATCAGATTTCTCCGACGCGAAATAGACGCAGCACAGGCGCCATCGGCACCAGCGCCAGCCGGGCGTCGCGGCCGAGCACATAGACGGCCTCACCCTGCACCACGCCCACCGCATCGCCGTCCTCGCCCGGCACGATCGCGATATCCCCTGCGCGGGCGGCAGCGGCGGGCAGCTCGGGCAGGTGATCGGCGATGAGCGCGATGTGATCGGCGTAGCCAGCCTTGCGCAGGATACGATAGCCCCCTGCGAAGGTGGTGTAGCGGCCGCGCCATGGGGCCGCGAGGTCGACACCGGTCTGCGCCTCGACGGCGCCGGCGCCGAAGAGACAGCAGTCATGTCGGCCGGGCACCAGAGGCCGGCAAGCGCAGGCGGAGAGGTAGCGGCGAAGGCGCGGGCGCCAGTCGGAAAGGCGTGTCAGCGTCATTTGCCCCAATCCACTTCGACCTTGTCCGCGATCGAGGCGTATTTCCGGAAATCGTCGGTGGGCGCGCGCGCTGTCAGCGTGGCGTGGCTGCGCTTGCGACCCATCTTGCGGGTCAGGGCGCGGGCCGCCGTAGCGATGGTCATCTCGACAGATCCTTCGCCACCCTCGACCGGCGTCTTGATCTGCAGCTGATCGACATAGCCGCGCAGCACCAGGTGGGGCTCGGCGATCAGCAGTTCGCTGATCGGGTCGAAGAGGGCGCGGTGGATCTGGACCGGCTTGTGGCGCGGCTCATAGCCCCGGATCGCCTGCTGCACCTCCGGCGCAATCTGCGAGAACCGCACGCGCTGGGTCCGCACCTGCAGCCCGGTGCGCAGGCGGATCGGGTCGGCATCGAGCATGGCGCCGGCGGCATAGTAGGTGCGGCTTTGCCCGCCGATGGTGAAATCAGCGTGGTCGGCGCCGGTCCAGAAACCGATCTCCTCCAGCGCGCCGCTTTCGCGATCGGTCGCCGAGATCCAGATCATGATATGGGCCAGCCAGGCGCCCCTGGACTGCATATAGGCGGTGGTGGGTGCATCGTAGGATCGCATGCCGGGCTACCTCAGCGTCTGAAGCCACTGGAAGCTCACGCCGGTGGTCAGCGTGCGCTTGCGGGTGCCCACATCGACCGAGCCTGGCACGAGGATCGCCTTGCAGGCTGGTTTAAGGAGCGTCACAGGGGCGCCCACTGCTGCGCCGGCGCGGATATTGGGGCTCACCTCCATCATGCCGGTGACGCCGGTGCCGTCGGCGGTGGCGCCAGAGGCCACCCGGTGCAGAGCGTAACGCACTGGGTTGCTGGCATAGGCAAAGCCGATCATGTCGCCGCGCATCAGCTGATAGCCGGCCGGCAGATCGTAGAGGCTCAGCTCCCGGGTGTCGGTGGAGATCCCGCCCAGCTTCGGGGCAGCGGCGCCCAGCAGCGCCCCCCCGAAATCAGCCCGCGGCCAGGGGCGCTTGCGGTCGCTGATCATGATGGAGGCCCCCGGCCGACGGGCCACGTCGAGCATCGCCATGACCTCGGCGTCCCGTGCGGCCACCATCTTGTCGAGCGTCACCTTGCCCTGCCACAGCCGCGTGCCGAGGCTGGCAGTCAGCAGATCGCCACCCTGCGTCTTGGAGACTTCGGCCGCCTCGGGCAAATCGAAGGTCATCGACTGCACCGGCAGGATATCGAAGAAATCGGTGAGAGACAGGGGAAAGGAATAGGCCATCAGCTCTTCACCCCATCCATTTGTCATTCATGATCAGGCGGACCTGATCGTGCAGCGCATCGCGCGTGAAGACATCAAAAGCCGCAGCAATGGCCCTTGTAACGCCCTCCTGAATTTGCCGGTCTCCCGTGCCGGCCACGTTGATCTCGAAGGTGACGCGCTGATCCGAGCCCGACGCAGACTGGGCGCCGGAGGGCTCGGAGGCCGCGGCCGCAGCCGCGACGGCCGGCATCTGGATCGACGAGCGGGACGCGACCTGACCGCCCGCTGCAAAGCGCGCGCGGGCCTTGCCAGCAACCATCGCATCCAGCAGTGGCCGATTGCGCGCGGTGGCGGCCGCGTTGACAATATAGTCGCCCGCGCGCGCCGGCATCATGATGCTGTCCGAGGTGCCGGTGCCCGGGCCGGTGATCAGCCCGGCGGGGAGCTGGCGCCCGGTGTTGATCGCCTGCAGCGCGCGCACGTTGCCCCGCGCGATCGCCGCCGGGATGTAGTATTCGCCGGCGCTGACCGCGATCATTTCCTCAGGCGTCTGGCCGCCCGTCGCAAAGCCGGGAATCCCGAGGAAAGACCCAAGGCTGGTCAGCAGCGTGCCGGCGACGGCGCCACCGATCCCATGCTGGGCGCCAACGCCCTGGATCATCGAGGCCAGTGAGCTGCCAAAGGCGCCCAGGCCGGTGCCGATCTGCTGTGCGCCGGCGCCGATCTGCTGTGCGCCCGCCCCAAACACGTCGAGATCCTGCGTCGCCGAGGTGGTGGTCGCCCCAAAGCGCGCCATCGCCGCCTCCGCCGCCGCCAGTCGCTGCGACCAGCCGGCGGCGCTCGACGGGTTTGCAGCGTCATAGCCAGACGGCCGTTCAAACCCGGTGAATGCATGCGTGGCCGAATAGAGGTCAGGCGCCGCCAGAAGCCGCTTGAGCGGACCATTCTCCGACGTGAGCAGTTCTTGCCAGGCGAATTCCAGCTGTGCCCGAACGTTGCCGAGGTTGCCCATACCCCCAATCGCATTGAACAGCGCCGGCGCCCGGTCGTTGTGCTGAAACAGCCCGAAGGCCGCGCCACCATCGCCCACAGCCAACGGGTTGAAACCGCTCTCCGCCGAGACGTTGCCCATGATACCGGCGATCTGATGCGGCTTCAGCCCCTTTCCAGAAAAGAAGCTCCAGACCTGCTGCTGCACATCGGTGCTGCTGCCGAGGCCGGCGGATGCGCCACCGACCTGCGCAAAGCTCATGGCTCCGGTACCGAGACCGGCAATCGCGCCAGCCGTCAGATTGACCACCGGCGTGGTCACCGACATCGCGCTCGCCGACATGGCGTTTGACCCGGCTTTGCCCGTCAGCCGCCCCCAGATGCCGCCCAGCCCTCCGACGTCGCCGAGCGTGCTGTAATTGGTCCCCAGCAGCGCATTCTTGATGGGATTGGTGATCGCCAGCTCTTTGTAGAGGGTGCCGATCTCCTGGGCGATCTCGGAAATCGCGCCTTTCCAGTCGCCTTCTTCGAGTCGATCGAACACGCCGTCGATCGCAGCCTCTCCCGCCTGCGTCACGCTATCCCAGGCTGCCGCAAGCCGGTCCTTGCGTGCGGTCAGATCGGCGGTCAGCACCGCATTGCGGCGCAGGGCATCGGCTTCCGCGCCGGCGACGTCCAGGCCCTGCCGGCGGATTTCCAGCTCGGCGTCATAGACTGCGAGCGCCCGCTGCCGTGCCCGCTCGGTCTGGCCGATCAGCGACAGCTCCAGCCGCAGACGGTCCAGCTCCTGATTGCTCTGGCGCAGCGCAGTCGTGGCCTTGATCGCCTGCTGGCGATCCTGTTCGGCCTTTGCCATCGCCAGCGCCGAGGCGATCATCTCGGGCGCCCAGCCCTTTTCCTGCAGCTTGTACTGCAGCACGTCCTGAGCATGACGCGCGCGCAGCGCCTCGACCTCCGCCGCATCGGCGCCGAACTGCAGGATCGCCTCCGAAAGCTCGGCCTCGCGCTGCAGCTCCGCGAAATACTCCGCCTGATCCTTCTGCCGCTTCTGCCGCGCGACATCCGCCTGGGCGGCAAGCTGTACCTCCAGCGCGGCCCGGGCGCGCAGCGCGTCGATCCCGTCGAGATCGGCGCCCATCTCCTCAAGCTTGATCTCCAGCGCCTCGCGAGCATGACGCGCGCGCACCCCCTCGATCTTCGCGCTATTCTCGCCATACGCGACGATCGCCTGGGATAGCTGTGCCTGCTGGGTGTAGCCGGTTACGATCTGGTTGGTCTGATATTTAACGACTGCGGCACGGGCGGAGCCGTTATTTTGGGCCTCGACCTCCGCTGCCTTCTTCGCGGCATCCGCGACCTGCGTGTAGTAGTCGAGAAGATCCTTCTTCATCTCCTTCGACCCGTCGCCAGTCATGGCCATGCGCAAGGCTTCAAGCTTCTTGGTCACCTCGTCGATGTTGCCGCCTTCGGCGAGCTTCGCGATCTCCTCTGTCCGCTGCGCAAAATCCTCGTAGCTGTTGGCGGCTCCGAGCTTGGCGTAGTTCGCAGCCATGTTCTGGCGCTCATAATCCGCGCTGAGCCTGCCGCTATAGCTGTCGGGTGATCCGCTTGCCCCGATCGCAAGGCCACGCGTCCAGCGCTGAAGCCGGCTTTCGCCGGCGACCTCATTCGGTGCCTTTTCCAGCAGATCCCGCAGCAGCTTCAGCTCGCTGGCCCGATCCAGCTCCAGCATGCCACGAGCAAGGTCTCGTACCCCGGCGCTGAGCGTGCCGAACTTCTGTACGATCCGGGTATCCGAGACCAGGCCGAGATTGGTCCGCATCCTGTAGAGCGTCTAGTTCATGTACTACAGATCGTCGTCTAAAGTTC
>JBFXGQ010000200.1:0-7792 GCA_050177915.1 Pseudodonghicola sp.
TACTTCGCCGACAAGACCTTCAACCCCTTCATCCCCTACCCGATCCTGGCGATGTATTTCATCCTGCTGACACTGATCGTGGTCGGGCTGTTCGGTTTGATCAACAAGCGGCTGAACCGCCACCTTCCGGCAGAGCGGCGGGTGCGGATGCGCATCCGTCCGAACCTGCTGCGCTGAGCCGATCCGCCCGAAACCTGCGCATTTGACGCCTTTGCAGGCATTTGCCCGAATTTCGGCAGGCTTTAGGCTTGCCAAACCGGGGGGCGGGTCGCTATCCATAATTTGATCAAATTACGGAACGATACAACATGTCCGCGAATGCGATGAATTCCTGGCTGCGCAAGAACCCGCAGGTGCGCACCATCCGCGTGGCCGCCGCCGATCTGAACGGCCAGCCGCGCGGCAAGCGCGTCCCTGCCCGCTTTGCCGACAAGGTGGTCAGCGAGGGCACCCGCTTTCCGCTGTCGGTGATGAACCTCGACATCTGGGGCGAGGATGTCGACGACAGCCCGCTGGTGTTCGAAAGCGGCGACCGCGACGGCGTGCTGAAGCCCACCGAACGCGGCTTCGTGCCGATGCCCTGGCTCGAGGCGCCGACCGCGCTGCTGCCGATCTGGATGTTCTACGACGACGGCCGCGCCTTCGACGGCGATCCGCGCCATGCACTGGCCTCGGTGCTGAAACGCTACAAGGCGCTGGGGCTGACCCCGGTGGTGGCGGTCGAGATGGAGTTCTTCCTGATTGACGACAGCGGCAAGAACCTGCAGGTGCCGATCTCGCCCCGATCGGGCAAGCGACGCAAGGCGGCCGAGGTCCTGTCGATCCGCGCGCTCGACGCTTTCGACACCTTCTTCACCGATCTCTATGACGCCTGCGAGGCGATGGACATCCCCGCCGATACCGCGATTTCCGAGGCGGGTCTGGGTCAGTTCGAGATCAACCTGATGCATCAGGACGACGCCCTGCGCGCCGCCGACGACGCCTGGCTGTTCAAGATGCTGGTCAAGGGGATGGCGCGGCGGCACGGCTTCGCTGCCTCCTTCATGGCCAAACCCTATGAGGATTACTCCGGCTCCGGCCTGCATATGCATTTCTCGATCCTCGACGAGAGCGGCAAGAACATCTTCGACGACGGCGGCCCGCGCGGCACCGACACGCTGCGCCATGCGGTCGGCGGCTGCCTGTCGGCGATGCATGATTCCACCCTGGTCTTCGCGCCGCATGCCAACAGCTACGACCGGATGGTGCCCGGGGCGCATGCGCCGACCGGTATCTGCTGGGCCTATGAAAACCGCACCTCGGCGGTGCGGGTGCCCTCGGGCAACCCGGCGGCGCGGCGGATCGAACACCGGGTCGCGGGCGGCGACGTGAACCCCTATCTCACCGTCGCCGCCATCCTCGGCGCCGCGCTGATCGGCATCGAGGACCGGATCGAACCGCCGGCGCCGATCAGCGGCAACGCCTACGATCTGGACCTGCCGCAGGTGCCGACCGACTGGGGCCAGGCGATCGAGATCTTCGCCTCCAGCCCGCTGATGCCGCGCATCTTCTCGGCCGAGCTGATCCGCAACCTGACGCTGACCAAGCGGCAGGAGTTGCACTACATGGCTGAATTGTCACCGACGGAGCAGGTGGAAATCTATCTCGACACGGTTTGAAGGCGCAGCGCGATTGCACGAGCCGCCGCCCCCTTGTACGGCAGCCCGGCGCATCCTACTCTCCTTCCAGCCATAAAGTGGTGACTTATGAAAATCGGCATTCTGCAAACCGGCCATGCTCCCGATCCGATGATCGGGCCCTATGGCGATTACGACGACCTGTTCCAGACCCTGCTCGCCGGCAATGATTTCGACTTCGAAGTCTTTCCCGTGGTCGATGGCGTCTTTCCCGACGGCCCCGAGGCCGCCGAGGGCTGGATCGTCACCGGCTCGCGCCACGGCGCCTACGAGGATCATCCCTGGATCCCGCCGCTGGAACAGCTGATCCGCGACATCAAGGACCGCGGCCTGCCGCTGATCGGCGTCTGCTTCGGCCATCAGATCATCGCCCAGGCGCTCGGCGGCAAGGTCGAGAAATTCGCCGGCGGCTGGTCGGTGGGACGCACCGAATACATGCTGGACGGCGCGCCGGTGGTGCTGAACGCCTGGCACCAGGATCAGGTGACCGAGCTGCCCGAGGGCGCCCGCGTGCTGGCCGGCAACGAATTTTGCGAGAATGCGGTGCTGGCCTATGGCGACAGCATCTGGACGGTGCAGCCGCATCCCGAATTTTCGCCCGCCTTCATTGGCGAGCTCATTGAATCGCGCGGGCGCGGCAATGTGCCCGACGATCTGCTGGACCGCGCCAGCGCCCAGCTCGATGCGCCGGTGGACAACACCCGCATCGCCCGCCTGATGGCGGATTTCCTGAAACAAAAGAGGTCCTTATGACCACCGACTGGCTGAAAGCCCTGCCCGAAGCCGCACAAACCTTCCTCGAAGGCCGCCGCCTGGACGAGGTCGAATGCATCATCTCCGACTTGCCCGGTATCGCCCGCGGCAAGGCGGTGCCGGCGACGAAATTCGCCCGCCAACCCTATTTCCACCTGCCCGACAGCATCTTCTTCCAGACCATCACCGGCGACTGGGGCGAGGCTGCGGGCGAGGATGGGTTCATCGAACGCGACATGATCCTCAAGCCGGACATGTCCACCGCCACCGCCGCGCCCTGGACCGGCGACTGGACGCTGCAGGTGATCCACGACGCCTATGACCGCGACGGCGACCCGATCCCGTTCAGCCCGCGCAACGTGCTGAAACGCGTGGTGCAGATGTACCGCGACAAGGGCTGGGAACCGGTGGTGGCGCCCGAGATGGAATTCTACCTGGTCGCCCGCAACACCGACCCGGCCAAGGAAATCCAGCCGATGATGGGCCGCTCCGGCCGCCCCGCCGCCGCCCGCCAGGCCTATTCGATGACCGCGGTGGACGAATTCGGCCCGGTGATCGACGACATCTACGATTTCGCCGAGGCCCAGGGCTTCGAGATCGACGGCATCACCCAGGAAGGCGGCGCCGGCCAGCTGGAGATCAACCTGCGCCACGGCGACCCGGTGAAGCTGGCCGATGAGGTGTTCTATTTCAAACGCCTGATCCGCGAGGCGGCGCTGCGCCACGATTGTTTCGCCACCTTCATGGCCAAGCCGATCGCGGACGAGCCCGGCTCGGCCATGCATGTGCACCATTCGATCATGGACCGCGAGCGCAAGCATAACCTGTTTGCCGGCCCGCAGGGCGGCGAGACGGATATGTTCTATCACTTCATCGGCGGGCTGCAGCGGCATCTGCCCTCGGCCATCGCGGTGCTGGCGCCCTATGTGAACTCCTATCGCCGCTACGTCCGCGACCAGGCGGCGCCGATCAACCTGAGCTGGGGCCGCGACAACCGCACCACCGGCATCCGGGTACCGATCTCGGGCCCCGAGTCGCGGCGGGTCGAGAACCGGCTGGCCGGGATGGACTGCAACCCCTATCTGGGCATCGCCGCCAGCCTCGCCTGCGGCTATCTGGGCCTGATCCACGAGATCCGCCCCGACAAGCAGCAGCGCGGCGACGCCTATGCCAACGAGCCCGACATTCCGCAGGTGCAGGGCCAGGCGCTCGACCTGTTCGAAGAGGCCGCCGACCTGCACAGCGTGCTGGGCCGCGAGTTCTGCCGCGTCTACGGCATCGTCAAACGCTCGGAATACGAGGAGTTCCTGCAGGTGATCTCGCCCTGGGAGCGCGAGCATCTGCTGCTGAACGTCTGATCCCGCGGGACCCGGCGCAGCCCCCCCGGCCGACGCCGGGGGCGCTGAACATTTGAACAGACAAGAAGACGCCAACTGGGCGCGGAAAGGATCAGCAATGGCCCTGAACCTGCTGTATTCCAACGACAAACCCGGCGCCTATCCGAACAGCTGGTACGCCGCCACCGCGCAGGAGCTGGCCCCCTTCGCGCCGCTGGCGGGCCCCGTGCGCGCCGCTGTCTGCGTGGTGGGTGCCGGCTATACCGGGCTGTCGGCGGCGCTGCATCTGGCCGAGGCCGGGCTCGACGTGGTGCTGATCGAGGCGCATCGGGTGGGCTTCGGCGCCTCGGGGCGCAACGGCGGTCAGCTGGGCAGCGGCCAGCGGATGACCCAGGACGTGCTGGAAAAGCTCAGCGGTCAGGCCGAGGCCGACAAGCTGTGGCGGCTGGCGGAAGAGGCCAAGGCGCTGGTCAAGGGGCTGATCGCGCGGCACGGCATCGACTGCGACCTGAAACCGGGCGTCGCCTGGTCGGGATCGGGCAAGGCCGACGTGCAGCATCTGCACGACTATGCCCGGCATCTGCAGGACCGCTACGGCTATCAGGCGATCGAGGCGATGGGGCGCGAGGCGTTCCATGCGCTCTGCCCCTCGCCCGACTATTGCGGCGGCATCGTCGACTGGGACGCCGCCCACCTGCATCCGCTGAACTTCGCACTGGGTCTGGCGCGCGCCGCCCGCGATGCCGGCGTGCGCATCTTCGAACAGACCGAGGCGCTGGAGATCGAGGCCGGCCACCGCGTCCGCCTGCGCTGCGCCGGCGGCGAGGTGAGTGCCGATCATGTCGTGCTGGCCTGCAACGGCTATCTCGGCGGGCTGCAGCCGCAGGTCGCCGCCCGGGTGATGCCGATCAACAATTTCATCGTGGCGACCGAACCGCTGGGGGCCGAGGCCGCCAGGGTGCTGACCAGGGATATCGCCGTCGCCGACAGCCGCTTCGTGGTGAATTACTTCCGGCTCAGCGGCGACGGCCGGCTGCTGTTCGGCGGTGGCGAAAGCTATGGCTACCGCTTCCCCGCCGATATCGCCGCCAAGGTGCGCAAGCCGATGCTCAAGGTCTATCCGCATCTGCGCGATGTGCGCATCGACTACGCCTGGGGCGGCACGCTGGCGATCACCATGAAGCGGATGCCCTATCTGGCGCGGGTGGCGCCGAACATCCTGTCGGCCTCGGGCTATTCCGGCCATGGCGTCGGCACCGCGACCCATGCGGGCTATCTGATGGCGCAGGCGATCCGCGGCGAGGCCGCCGGTTTCGACACCATGGCGCGGGTGCCCAACACCCCCTTCCCCGGCGGGCCGGCCCTGCGCAACCCGCTGCTGGTGCTGGCGATGACCTGGTTCGGGCTGCGCGACCGGCTGGGTATCTGACCCCCCGAAAATTGTTCCCAAATTGCCACGCAGCGCGGCGGCGCGGGCGGCTTTCCGCCCCGTCATGCCGCTGCGTGCTTGGCATCCGCGCCTGACTGTTTTACCTTTTCCAAAGGTTCACTTCAGGAATTCCAAATATGGCCCTTCCCCCGAACGTCCACGACGCCGAACCCATCCCTCCCGCCGCGCGCGAGGCCATCGACGCGCTGCTGCAGTCGGGCGATCTGTTCCGCTACACCGCGCCGCAGGACGCGCCGGTGGCGCTGCTGGAGGCCGAATTCGCCGAGATGATCGGCAGCAAATACGCGCTGGCGGTCTCCTCCTGCTCGGCCGCGTTGTTCCTGTCGCTGAGGGCGCTCAACCTGCCGCGCGATGCCCGCGTGCTGATCCCGGGCTTCACCTTCGCCGCGGTGCCCTCCTCGGTCATCCACGCCGATTGCCTGCCGGTGCTGTGCGAGGTGGGCGAGAATTACCGCATCGACATGGCCGATTTCGCCGCCAAGCTGGATCAGGACATCGCCGCCGTCATCATCAGCCACATGCGCGGCCACACCAGCGACATGGACGCGATCATGGCGCTGTGCGAGGCGCGCGGCATTCCGGTGATCGAGGATGCGGCGCATTCGCTGGGCACCGTCTGGGGCGGGCGGAACATCGGCACCATCGGCAAGATCGGCTGCTTCTCCTTCCAGTCCTACAAGATGATCAACGCCGGCGAAGGTGGCATCCTGATCACCGACGACGCCGATCTGGTCGCCCGCGCGGTGATCATGTCGGGTGCCTATGAGCACAACTGGAAGAAACACAAGGGTCCGCGCGGCGACAACACCGGCGCGCTGGAGGAGGCCTTCGGCCGCTGGCAGAACCAGCTGCCGCTTTATAACCTGCGGATGAGCAACCTTTCCGCCGCCGTGATCCGGCCGCAGCTGCCCGAGCTGATGCGCCGGGTGACCGACGGGCGCAGCAACCACGACTATGTGGCGGCGAAACTGAACGCCTCGCCCTTCCTCACGGTGCCCGATCCGCTGGGCCCCGAGGCGCGCGCGCCGGATTCGATCCAGTTCAATCTGATGGGCATGGACGACGCGCAGACCCGCGCCTTTGCCGAGGCCGCGGGTGCGGCGGGCGTCAAGGTGCAGATCTTCGGCATGAGCACCGACAACGCCCGCGCCTTCTGGAACTGGCAGTTCATCCCCGACCTGCCGGAGCTGCCGCAGACCCGCGCCATGCTGATGCGCGCCTGCGACGTGCGGCTGCCGGTCTATCTGAAACAGGACCAGCTGGATGCGGTGGCCGATGTGCTGATCTCTGCCGCCGCCGCGGCCGCCGGCCCGCTACGCGCCTACGGCACCTGAGGCCCGCGCCCCCGACAGGACCGCAGGGCCGCGCCATGGGTGCGGCCCTTTTCCGTTCCCCCCTACTCTGCCCCGGCCGCGCGCAGGGCGGCGGCGAAGACCCGCCCGGTGACGGCAAGGCTGTGCGGCACCCCGTCCTCGGTCACGACGATGGTGGAGAAGACGCCGGCCACCGACAGCGCGCCGTCCCGCTCCAGCAGCAGCGGCGCGCCGGAATCGCCGGGCATGGCGGAACAGGTGGTCAGCGCGACGCCTTCGGCGGCCAGCGGCAGCCACGGGCCGCAGTCCTCCGCCACCGACAGTACATGCGGGCGCAGCCCGGCGTAGCCGGCCAGCCGCACCGCATCGCCCGCCCCGGGATCGGCCAGCGGCAGATAGCCCAGATCGCGGCCCAGCGGCTGTTCCAGCTCCAGCAGCGCCCAGTCGTGGGGGACGCCACCGCGGAAATCGCGGCTGGCGGGGTCCTGCACCGGGTCGAGCAGATAGCGCCGCACCTGCGCCTGCGCCACCGCCTGGCCGCGCTGATACCCGGCGGCGAAGCGCAGGCTCGAGGCCGGGATCCAGGACTTCCGCGGGAAGTTGTAAAGGCAATGCGCCGCTGTCAGCACCAGCCGCGCGCCCACCAGCGTGCCGGTGCAATGCTGGCGAATCTCGATACTGGCGAAATTCACCCGGCCGATGCTGTGCCACGGCACCGCCGCCGCATCGACGATGGGCCGCGCCCGGATCGCGGCGCAGCCGGCCGACATCTGCGCGCCCCGCCCGCAGATCGCGTCGAGCGCCGGCACGAAAACCTCGTCCCGCAGCGGGCCGGGATCGGGCATCGCCGGATCCGAGGCACCGGCGGCCAGCGCCCAGCAGGTGGAGAACAGGATCGCGGTCAGGGTTCGGATCATCATCGGGGGCCTCCCGCCTAGCTTTCGGCCAGACTAAGCCGATGCGCCGACGCGCGCCATGGCGACGATCACCCCGCCCTTGCCAAAGCCCGCGCGCCGCGTCACGCTTGCCGCATGACAGATCTGAGCCACGGCGCCGCCTGGATGGGTGGCCGCATCATCCCGATTTCCGAAGCTTCGATCGGTGTCACCGACTGGGGGCTGACCCATTCCGACATCACCTATGACGTGGTACCGGTCTGGGGCGGTGCCTTCTTCCGGCTGGAGGATTACCTAGACCGCTTCCTCGCCTCGCTCGCGGCGCTGCGGCTGATCATCCTGATGGAGCCGGCCGAGATCCGCGCCG
>JBFXGQ010000201.1:0-7785 GCA_050177915.1 Pseudodonghicola sp.
GAGAGCGTGGCGCGCTTGGAATACCAGTTGCCGTCCTCCGAGGTATCGCCCAGCGCGGTCCAGATCGCATCGGCAGTGCCCCAGATCGCCTTGGCACCGTCGGCGGCATGTTGCGGCAGGGCGAACAGGGTCACGCCGCGGCGCACCGCCTCCTTGTCGGTGGCGGCCTCCAGCCGGCAACGCACCGCCAGCGCCACCCGGTCGCGATAGCGCATGCCGGTCAGATCCATGGTCTTCAGCCGCGCCAGCATCGCCAGATCGCCGCGCGCATGATAGGCCAGCGCCAGATCCACCGCGCCGCGCGGACACAGCGCGCGCGCCAGCGCCGGGTCGATGCCGGCATCCTGCACCGCCGCGTCGAAGGTGGTCTCGGTCCAGCCATCGAAGGCGACATGGATCAGG
Organism: Pseudodonghicola sp.; assembly: GCA_050177915.1. Lineage (GTDB taxonomy): Bacteria > Pseudomonadota > Alphaproteobacteria > Rhodobacterales > Rhodobacteraceae > Pseudodonghicola. The sequence continues at coordinate 403 of JBFXGQ010000201.1, forward strand.
GCCGCGTCCAGCAGCCGGTCTTTGATATCGTCCTGTTGCATGATCTCGGGCTCCTTCGGCTTTCGCCTGGCACACTAGACAAGTCAGGCTTTGCTTGCTATACGGCCACCTCCTGCAAATCCTTGCAACTCGAATCTAGAAAGGTGGTGACAACCACATGCAGGTAAGTGTTCGCGACAACAATGTCGATCAGGCGCTCCGTGCCCTGAAGAAGAAGCTGCAGCGCGAAGGCGTGTTCCGTGAAATGAAGCTCAAGCAACATTTCGAGAAACCGTCCGAGAAGAAAGCGCGCGAGAAAGCTGAAGCGATCCGTCGCGCCCGCAAGCTGGCGCGCAAAAAAGCTCAGCGCGAAGGTCTGCTCTAAGACCCTCTCGAAGGCAGCCTATTCTGGCGCTTTTCAGACGACCCCCGTGGCCTTGCCCGGGGGTTTGTCGCTTTCTGGGGGGGGGCGCAAGCTGGCCCCTAGACATGGCCCGGCCCCGGCTAGCCGAGCACCGGCACGCTTAGGCCGAAGATCTGCAGCAGCAGCACCACATTCAGCGTCAGCACCAGACCGGCGCCCATCACCGCCAGCAGCCTGAGCAGCCGGCCGATGCGGAAGGCGCCCATGATGTCGGCGCGCGAGGTGAAGATGATCAGCGCCACCATCGGCACCGGCAGGGCGATCGACAGGATCACCTGCGATACCACCAGCGCCTCGGTCGCGTTCACCCCCAGCGCCACCACGGCGAAGGCGGGCACCATGGTCACCGCGCGGCGGAACCAGATCGGCAGCCGCATATGGACGAAGCCCTGCATGATCAGCTGCCCCGCCATCGTCCCCACCACCGAGCTGGAGATCCCCGAGGCGATCAGCGACACTAGGAACACCGCCGCCGCGGCGCCGCCCAGCAGCGGCGTCAGCGTGTGATAGGCGGTCTCGATCTCGGCCACCTCGCTGTGGCCGGCGTGAAAGGCGCTGGCCGCCATCATCACCATCGCCATGTTGACCAGCCCGGCGGCGGCCAGCGCCAGCACCACTTCGAGATTCGAGAACCGCAGCACGATGCGCCGCTCGCGGTCGTCGCGCACCAGCGCGCGGTTCTGGGTCAGCCCGGAATGCAGATAGATCGCGTGCGGCATCACGGTGGCGCCGATGATCCCCACGGCAATGGTCAGCGCCGCCGCGTCGGGCAGATCCGGGGTGATCAGCCCGGTCCCTGCCGCGCCCCAGCCGATGGGGGCGATGAAGATCTCGGCCAGATAGCACAGGCCGATCACCCCGACGAAGGCGCCGATGATCAGCTCCATCGGCCGGAACCCGCGCCCCTCGAACAGCAGGATGCCATAGGTGACGACAGCGGTGACCGCCATCCCCGCCAACAGCGGCATGTCGAACAGCAGTGCCAGGCCGATGGCACCGCCGAGGAATTCGGCCAGATCGGTGGCCATGGCGGCGACCTCGCTCACCGCCCACATGACCCAGACCACCGGGCGCGGGAAATGATCGCGGCAGAGCTCGGCCAGGTTGCGGCCGGTGACGATCCCCAGCCGGGCCGACAGCGACTGGAACAGCATGGCGATCAGATTGGCGACCAGCACCACCCAGAGCAGCGCATAGCCATAGCCGGCGCCGGCCTGGATGTTGGTCGCGTAGTTGCCGGGGTCCATATAGGCGACCGAGGCGATGATCGCCGGCCCGGCGAACAGCAGCGCCGCCCGCGGCCCCCGGCGGCGCCCGGCCAGAACCTCGGCCATGCCCAGACGCGTGCGTCCTGTCGATCCCTTCGAACCGGTCTCCATGCCCCGATCGTCCCTTGCTGACCGCCCTTGCGGCGTGGCTGGGAAGAAATAAAGCCATGGCTACACTTTTTGCAAGTGGGGACGAGATAATGCCGCGCCTTCCCGGGAATCTGAAAGCCGCTTTGCAAATTGAAGCAGCATCTGTAATCTGTGCCTCCGCTTTCGACCGTCCCCGCGCGGGCCGGTCCCATGCCGCCCGGAGGAGGCAGACCCCGATGCCGCAGACCGATCAGCCCCCGCCCGAAGCCGAAGCCGAGGCGGCCGACCGCTTCAGCCAGGCGCGGGCGGCGCAGTCGATGACCATCCTCGAGGATTACGCCGAGATGATCGGCGACCTGATCGAGGAGCTGGGCGAGGCCCGGATCACCGATATCGCCCGCCGGATGGGGGTGACCCACCCCACCGCGACCAAGGCGGTGGCCCGGCTCAAGCGCGAGGGGCTGGCGATCTCGCGTCCCTATCGCGGCGTGTTCCTGACCGACGAGGGGCTGGCGCTGGCCGACCGGGTGCGCGCCAGGCACCGCACGGTGGTGGCGGTTCTGGTCGCCCTCGGGGTGCCGCCCGAGACCGCCGAGATGGACGCCGAGGGGATGGAGCACCATGTCTCAGACGTCACCCTGAAGGCCTTCGAAACCTATCTGGCGCGCGACGCCTAGGCGTCCCAGGCCACCGGCAGGGTCAGCGGCCCGCGAAACGCCCAGCCGCCGAACCGCGCCGCCCCGGCCAGCCGCAGCCCCGGCAGCCGGTCGAACAGCATCGGCAGCGCCACCTCGGCGATCAGCGCCTTCGACGCCCAGGCGCCGGCGCAGAAATGCGGCCCGGCGCCGAAGGAGATCGCGGCGCTGATGTCCTGGCTCAGGTCGAAGGCGTCGGGATTGGCGAACACCGCCTCGTCCCGGTTGCCGGAGCCGAACATCAGGAACACCCGGTCGTCGGGCTCCAGCACCACCCCGTGCAGCTCATGGCGCTGCGCCACCCGTCGCGGCGACATGCCGATGGGCGAGATCCAGCGCGCGTATTCCTCGAAGGCCTGCAGCCAGCCCACCCGCCCCGCCGTCACCTGCGCCAGCTGCTCCGGGTGCGTCAGCAAGGCCCAGACGGTGCCGGCGATGGCATCGCGCGGCTCGTTCTGGCCGCCGGAGATCGCCAGCTTGATATTGGCGCGCACCTGATCGTCGGCCAGCCCCGCCCGCCGCTGCACCGACAGCAACGACTGATCGGGTGCAGCGTCCAGCCGCGGGATCATCGCGTCGATATGGCGGTCGATCGAGGCGGTGCAATCGTGGCAATTGGCCTCCACCGCCGGGTCGCCGGCGTAATTGGCGCAGCCGTCGATCATGCCCTGGCTCACCCGGTTCATCTCCTGCGCAGTCATGTCGGTCAGGCCGGTGATGGATTTCAGCGCCTCGCCCGACACCGGCATGGCGTAATCGGTCACCAGATCGCAGCCGCCCCGCGGCGCCAGATCGTCGAGGATGCGGCCGGCATGGGCGCGGAACTGCGCCACCCAGACCTGTTGCACCGTTTTCGGCGACACCGTGGGAAAGATCGCCTTGCGCTCGGCCATATGGGCGGCGCCGTCCTTGCGCATCATGTTCTGCCCCATCAGCACTGTCATCAGCCCGCCCGGCTGGTCGGAGGAGAACACCTCGATCTTCTTCTCGTTGACGAAGATGTCGTCGCGCCGCAGCAACAGCGTTGCGCCCAGCTGCGGCACCTGCACCACCGGACCCCGCGCGCGCATGCGCTTCAGGTCGGGATAGGGATCGTCCCAGAACGCCTGCGGGTCGACGTCGTGGACGGGGGCGTTCGACATGGCGGCTTTCCTCCCTCGGCCGACAGGCGCCAAGGTCAGCATGACGCCCGCCGCCTGTCAACGCTGGAGAAGACAGCCCGCCTCAGTAGACCTTGGGCACGTAGAGCTCGTCCGGCAGCACCCGGCGCTCGTAATCGGGGTTATAAACCCGCTCGGGCAGAACGACCTTTTCGTGCGGCACCTCCTCATAGGGGATCCTGGTCAGCAGGTGCTCGATACAGTTCAGCCGCTCGCGCTTCTTGTCGTTGCCCTCGACGATATACCAGGGCGCCTCGGGGATATTGGTGCGGGCGAACATGTCTTCCTTGGCCTTGGTGTAATCCTCCCAGCGGATGCGGGATTCCAGGTCCATCGGCGACAGCTTCCACTGTTTCATCGGGTCGTGGATGCGCATCATGAATCGCAGCTGCTGCTCCTCGTCTGTGATCGAGAACCAGTATTTCAGCAAGATGATGCCGGAGCGCACCAGCATCCGTTCGAATTCGGGAACGTCCTGGAAGAACTGCTCGACCTGATCCTCCGAGGCGAAGCCCATCACCCGCTCGACCCCGGCGCGGTTGTACCACGAGCGGTCGAACAGCACGATCTCGCCCGCCGCCGGCAGATGCGGCACATAGCGCTGGAAATACCACTGGCTCTGTTCCCGGCGGCTCGGCGCCGGCAGCGCCACGACGCGGGCAACGCGCGGGTTCAGCCGCTGGGTGATCCGCTTGATCACCCCGCCCTTGCCGGCGCTGTCGCGGCCCTCGAACAGGATGCAGACCTTGGCGCCGGTCTGCTCGACCCAGTCGTGCATCTTGATCAGCTCGGCCTGCAACCGCAGCAGGTTGCGGAAATAGACCTGGCGATCCAGCATATCCGGATGCGCCTTGTTGTAGATCTTGCGAATCTCCAGCGACAGCATGGGCTCTGCGAACTCGATCTCCAGATCCTCGTCGAACGTATCCTGCAGCTCTGCTTCCAACCAGTCCAGCGACTGATCGTAGGTATCCTCGGCCAAGATCGGCTCCTTTCTTCGAATGACACCGCGGGGCTATCCCCTGGATGTAAAAGTCTGGTGTCAGCGCCCGTCCGGCACAAGGGGCGGCGGCGCCGGTTCGCCGGTATTCCACAGGAATTTTCGGCCCCCCGGCAAGCCGCTTGCCGGGGGGTCCGAATTCCGGCAGTCTGGCGCGAATGAAATTTCGTTAACCAGATTTCGGCGCTGCCTTTTCGCGACATTCGCGCCCCTTCCAGCGCCCATCTGAATAGTCTTACCGCTTTCGGCAGGGAACATCGCGATATGCCGCATTTGAAATATGCCTGGTTGCAGGACGCACTTGCCGAACTGATCCGCCGCATGATGGCCGAGGGGCTTTATTCCGCCTGTCAGGACCTGAACGCGGCGCTGGAAAAGCTCAGGCAGACCGATGCCGGTCACAGCCTCCGGGCCGACCGGCTGCAGATCACCACCGTGCGGCTGGCGCTGGAGGAATGCCAGTCGATCCTGGCCGAGCTGGGCGAGTTGCACGCCGCCGCGGATGTCGGCCGCGCGCTGCAGCGATTGCCCGATGCGCCGGACGGTGCCTCGGTCGCGGCGCCGCAGGGGCACCGCAACGGCGGCTCGCATCACTGATCGCGGGGGCCTTTGGCTCAGACCGGCAGGGCGGTGGTGCGGAACACGGTGCGCAGCGCAAAGCTCGACTGCATCTGCGCCACCCCCGGCAGCCGCGACAGATACTGCCGGTGGATGCGGGCGAAATCCTCGGTATTCTCGGCCACGATCTTGAGGATGTAATCCGCCGTCCCGGCCATCAGGTGACATTCCATCACCGCCGGGATGCGTGCCACCGCGCGCTCGAAAGCGTCCAGCACCTCATCCGCCTGCGCCTGCAGCGTGATCTCGACGAAAACGGTGGTCGGCACGCCCATCTTGCGCTCGTCCAGCAGGGCGACATAGCCGCGGATATAGCCGTCGGCCTCCAGCCGCTGCACCCGCCGGTGACAGGCCGAGGGCGACAGGTTGACCTTCTCCGACAGCTCGGCGTTGGACATCCGCCCGGTTTTCTGTAGCGAGTCCAGGATCTTTCGATCTGTGGAATCCAGCGACATCTATGCACATCCTTTGCGGAGATTCTAAAATCTTTCGAAGACTATTCGAATATACCATCGCTAGACGAGCGATATTTTCACAGAAATTGCAGCTGGTTTCGCCTATTTTCCGTGCATTGTCCAAGGGAGAACTCAACATGAAAATCGGCTGTCCAAAAGAGATCAAGCCGCAGGAATTCCGCGTCGGCATCACCCCGCACGCCGCCAATGAGGCTGTGGCGCATGGCCATGAGGTCTATATCGAGACCGGCGCCGGTCTGGGCGCGGGCTTCGACGACGCCGCCTATCGGGCCGCCGGCGCCACCATCCTGCCAACCGCAGCAGAGATCTTCTCGACCGCCGAGATGATCGTCAAGGTGAAGGAGCCGCAGGCCGGCGAGCGCAAGATGCTGCGCGAGGGGCAGATCCTGTTCACCTATCTGCACCTGGCCCCCGATCCGGAGCAGACCCGCGATCTGCTGGCCTCCGGCGCCACCTGCATCGCCTATGAGACCGTCACCGACGACCGCGGCGGGCTGCCGCTGCTGGCACCGATGTCCGAGGTCGCCGGCAAGCTGGCGCCGCAGGTCGGCGCCTGGACGCTGCAAAAGGCCAATGGCGGCCGCGGCGTGCTGCTGGGCGGCGTGCCCGGCGTCGGCCCCGCCCGCGTGCTGGTGATCGGCGGCGGCGTGGTGGGCACCCATGCCGCCCGGGTCGCCGCCGGCATGGGGGCCGAGGTCAGCGTGCTGGACCGTTCGCTGCCCCGGCTGCGCTATCTCGACGATGTGTTCGGCCGCGAATTCCGCACCGGCTATTCCTCGGCCGGGCTGCTGGCCGAACATCTGGCCGAGGCCGATCTGGTGGTCGGCGCGGTGCTGGTGCCCGGCGCCGCCGCGCCCAAGCTGGTCCGCCGCGAGCAGCTCGCGCTGATGAAGCCCGGCGCGGCGCTGGTGGATGTCGCCATCGACCAGGGCGGCTGCTTCGAGACGTCGCACGCCACCACCCATGCCGACCCGATCTACGAGGTCGACGGCATCCTGCATTACTGCGTCGCCAATATGCCCGGCGCGGTCGCCCGCACCTCGACCATCGCGCTCGGCAATGCCACCATGCCCTTCATGCTGGCGCTGGCGGACAAGGGCTGGCGGCAGGCCTGCCTCGACGATCCGCATCTGCTGGACGGGCTGAACGTGCATGCCGGCCAGCTGACCTATTACGCGGTCGGCAAGGCTCTGGGGCTCGACGTGGTGTCCCCCGCCGTGGCGGTAAAGGCCTGAGCCACCGACAGCGGGCTGGCCGGGGTGCGCCCCGGCCGGCCCTGCCCCTCCCGCGAATGTGCCCTGATGTGTCCCGACGGCGACTGGCAACCGGCGCCCCGGCCCCCTATGTCAGGGGCGACACGGCAAAGAGGAGCGCGGCCATGACCCTGAACGTCTATCTGTCCGGTGAGATTCACACCGACTGGCGCGACCGCATCCTGCAGGGCGCCGAGGGGCTGGAGCTGCGCTTTGCCGGTCCGGTCACCGATCACGCCGCCAGCGACGATTGCGGCGTGGCGATCCTGGGCGAGGAAGAGAGCAAGGTCTGGCACGACCACAAGGGGGCCAGGCTCAATGCCATTCGCACCCGCAAGGGGATTGCCGATGCCGATATCGTCGTGGTCCGCTTCGGCGACAAATACAAGCAGTGGAACGCCGCCTTCGACGCCGGCTATG
>JBFXGQ010000202.1:0-7782 GCA_050177915.1 Pseudodonghicola sp.
AGCCAAGGCTGCCGATGACAAGCTGATCGACGAAATGAAGGCGGAGGGCGCTATCGTCCACGTTGCCGTGGGTGTCGAACTACTCCGCTGGCGCGCGCTGACAGATGAAAAGGGAGCCTCCTTCACCGAGGCGCACCCGGAGATCGTCAAGGCCCTTTCGGATCTGGAGGCATCCTGTGGCCTCGGCGGGTAAACAACCGATCGACCAAGAGGCCGCCGGCACTGCGCCGGTGGCCCGCCCGAGCCCCTGGGCGCGCTTCGAAAGCAAGATTCTGCTGACTACAGCCACCGGATTCATGCTTCTGGCAACAGCCATCATGCTGTTCGAGGCCACCGGTCGAGGCTTTTTCGACCACAGCTATTTCTGGGCCGAAGAAGCGGTGCGCTACCTGATGGTCTGGGCGTTCTTCCTGACGATTGGCTGCGCCGGTCGCGCGGGGCACATGATCCGGACTGAAATGTTCGTCGAACGGCTTCCACCAGCCCTGCAACGCATCGCGAACGTGATCACCACCGCACTCGGGCTGCTGTTCTCGTGCATCCTGCTTTACGCCTCGGTGCCTCAGGTCATTCGCTACTACACAATGGGCATGATGACCGAGTCGACGTTGGACCTGCCGATGTGGCTGATGTTCCTCGCGATGCCGATCGGAGGCGCGCTCGCCGCACTCTATTACGCAGGAGCAGTTCTGACCGCCTTGCGCGGTGGCGCTCCCTACGCGCCGCTCGAGCAAGACGTGACGGCGCAAGACACCACGAAAGGCCCCCTGCTGTGATTATGGTATTCGCACTTGCCCTGACCCTTCTGCTGCTCGGGCTTGGGTCGCACGTCTCGATCGCCTTGGGTATCGTGACTACATTTCTCGTCCTCTCGATCGACGGGGTCCCGACCACCGTGATCGCGCAGACGGCCTTCAAATCGGTAAACAGCTATCCGTTGATGGCGATCCCGATGTTCGTTCTCGCCGGAAACCTGATGATGAGGGGTCGGATTGCGGAACTGATGATCGACCTCGTGGGCGCGATCGTGCGTGCGCTGCGCGGGGGGCTTGCGCTGACGGTTCTGATTACCAGCGTGTTCTTCGCGGCCGTTTCGGGGTCTTCGGTCGGTTCGGCTGCCGCAATCGGCGCATCGACCGTGGATGGTCTGAGACGCGAGAATTACCCAGCCCGGTTTTCTGCCGCGATCATTGCCGTGGGCGGCACACTCGGGCTGATGATCCCGCCGTCTCTGGGGTTCATCCTGATCGGCTCCATCGTGGGGATTCCAGTCGACAAGCTATTCATCGCTGGCATCCTGCCAGGCCTGATGGAGGCCGCTCTGCTGATCCTGGGCGTCAGCATCCTTGTGCGCCGCAAGGGCTATGGTATGACCGCCCAGCGTCCGGACTGGTCGGGCTTCACCCGGCGCATCCCCAAGGCTGCGGCAGCGCTGGCGATGCCCGTTCTCGTGATCGGTTCCATCTACGCCGGTTTCCTGACGCCTACCGAGGTTTCAGCCTTCGCAGCGGCCTATGCGGCGGTGCTTTGCCTGCTGGTCTATCGCACGGTCAACCTCTCAGGCTTCTGGGGGGCTGCGCGCGAAAGCCTGCTTCAGACGACGATGATCTTCGCAGTGGTCATGGGTGGCTCACTAATGGGCTTCATTCTGGCGCGGATGGGCATCTCGGCGCAAATGGTCTCGATGATCCAGGAGATGAACATGAGTCCCTGGATGTTCCTTCTCGTAGTGAACGCGCTGCTGTTGGTATTGGGCATGTTTCTGGACGGGATCGCCCTGATCGTGCTGACCGCGCCGCTACTATTCCCGATGGCGACAGCACTCGGAATTGATCCGATCCATTTTGCGGTGATCATGGTCGCCAATGTCGAGATCGCGACACTAACGCCACCGATCGGGCTCAACCTCTTCGTGATGAGCGGCATCGCAAAAATACCGGTTCATGAGGTCGCGCGGGGGGTTCTGCCGTTCTTCCTGATCCGCCTCACCGGGCTGATGCTGATCTCATATATCCCCGAAATCTCGCTGGCGCTGCTGCGCTGAGGAGCATGACATGACACAATCAAACCCCAATCCGATTTCCCGCACCCTAGCCGCATTCGCAAGCGATCTCGACCCCGCCGCGATCCCCGCCGAGGTGCGCGAGCGCGCGCGATACCTGATCCTCGACGCCGTGGGGATCGCCCTCGCCTCGACGCAATATGATTTCTCGCATCGCACGCTCGCCGCGCTGCGAGAGTTCGGAACCGGACCCGCACCTGTGATCGGATATGGCACCCGGCTCTCGCTGCGCGATGCAGTAACAATGAACGGCTTCCTCGTCCACGGGCTCGATTTCGATGATACCCATACCCGCGGTGTGATTCATGCCACTGCCAGCGCCTTTCCGACCGCACTCGGCATGGCCGCCGAGACTGACGCCAGCGGCGCGGACCTCGTCACCGCCTATGTCACCGGGATGGAAATCGCCACGCGGCTGGGCTCGGTCGCCAAGGGCGGCTTCCATCAGACCGGGTTTCACCCGACCGGCCTGATCGGCATCTTCTCCTCGGCGTTGATCGCGGGGCGAATTCGTGGGTTGACCATCGAACAGATGGCCTCGGCACAGGGGATCGCCCTGTCGCTCGCCTCGGGGAGCCTTGAATTCCTTCAAGACGGCGCGTGGACGAAGCGCATCCATCCTGGTGTCGCTGGCGCACAGGGCATCTTGGCGGCAGCGCTGGCGCGCAACGGTTTTATCGGCCCCAAGGCCACCTACGAAGGCCGCTTCGGCCTCTATGCCAGCCACCTTGGCCCCCTGTTTGAAAATTGCGACCTATCTCTGGCGACCGAAGGGCTGGGCGAGATCTGGGAGGTCGCACAAGTGGCCGTGAAACCCCTGCCCGCTTGCCATTTTACCCATGCTTGCGCAGATTCCGCAGTGATCTTGCGCGATGAGCACGCCCTGACTCCGGACATGATTGAGAGCGTTCGCGCGCTCATCCCCGCTGAAGTCGTCAAAACCGTCTGCGAGCCAGTCGCAACCAAGCAACGCCCGCAGAATAGCTATGACGCGCAATTCTCGATCCCCTTCGCGGTGGCGTCCGGGCTGCATCATGGCCGCTTCGGCCTGCGCGAACTGGAACCCGAAGCACTGGCCGATCCGGTCACGCTCGGGCTGGCGGCGAAGGTGCATTACGAGGTCGATCCGAACTCGGCCTTCCCGAAATACTACTCGGGGGAGGTGATCGTGCGCACGAAAGACGGGCGTGAACTGCGCCATCGCGAAGGCATCAACCGGGGTGCCTCTGATCGCCCACTGAGTGCCGACGACATCCTCGGGAAATTCCGCGAAAACGCCGCGATGGCGTTGTCGCAAAGCGCGCTGAACCGCGTCGAAGAGGCGGTTCTGGGGTTGGATGAGACGGCCGATGCCGCTGCCTTCGCAGCAGTGCTCGCTGGCCGCTGAAAACAGAAGACAAGGACGAACTCCATGACCGATAACGACCAAGAGCAGCTCGAGCAGGAAAACATGATGCTCGACATGCTGGATCGCTTCCTCGAAACCGAGGTTGTCCCGCATGTGCACAAGCTGGAACATGACGACATCTACCCCGCTGAGATCGTCGAGAAGATGAAAGAGATGGGGCTGTTCGGCTGCATCATTTCCGAGGATTATGGCGGACTGGGACTGAGCACATCTACCTATGCCAAAATCATCACCCGGATCTCGCGCACCTGGATGTCGCTGTCGGGTATCATCAACTCGCATCTGATCATGGCCGCAGCGGTGCAGCGCAACGGCACACAGGCGCAGAAGTCGGAATTCCTGCCCCGGTTCGCAACCGGCGAGTTGCGCGGCGGCATCGGCCTGACCGAGCCGGATGCGGGCACCGATCTGCAGGCAATCCGCACGGTCGCGCGACGGGATGGCGAGGACTATATCGTCAACGGCGCGAAGACCTGGATCACCAATTCGGGCCAGGGAAACTGCATTGCGCTTCTCGTCAAAACCGATCCGACCGCCCAACCCCGGCACAAGGGCATGAGTCTTCTGATCGCTGAGAAGGGACCGGGCTTCAATGTCACGCGCAAGCTTGAGAAGCTTGGCTATCGCGGCATCGACACCTGCGAACTCCAATTCGAGGATTACCGTGTGCCTGCCGACAGGCTGGTGGGTGGCGTCGCGGGCCACGGCCTGCAACAGATCCTGTCGGGACTGGAACTCGGCCGCATCAACGTGGCCGCGCGCGGCGTTGGTGTCGCTCAGGCCGCTCTGGATGAGGCCACCACCTATAGCCAGATCCGCAAAACCTTTGGCAAGCCGATCTGCGAGCATCAGGCAATCCAGCTCTATCTGGGCGAGATGGCGACCCGCGTCGAGGCCGCACGGCTGCTCGTTGAGAATGCCGCACGTGCCTATGACCGGGGCGAACGCTGCGACATGGAGGCCGGCATGGCGAAATACTTCGCCACTGAAGCCGCGCTGACCAATGCCACGCAATGCATGCGCATCCATGGCGGCTACGGCTACTCGAAGGAATATAATGTCGAGCGGCTCTACCGCGACGCTCCGCTGCTGACAATCGGCGAAGGAACGAACGAATTGCAGCGCATCATCATCGCGCGCCAACTCATCGAAAGGAACAAGGTATGACGCTCCCTCTGGACGGGGTCCGCATCATCGCGATCGAGCAATATGGCGCCGGCCCCTTCGGCACCCAGCATCTCGCAGATCTGGGCGCAGAAGTCATAAAGATCGAGAACCCGGCTGACGGTGGTGACGTCGGACGCTCTGTGGGCCCGCATTTCTTCGAGCCCGGCGACAGCCATTTCTTCCAGTCGTTCAATCGCAACAAGAAATCGATGACGTTGGACCTCAAGAGCCCCGAGGGTATGGCGATACTGCACGAACTGGCGGCGAAAAGCGATGCGGTCTTCAATAACCTGCGTGGCGACCTGCCCGAACGTCTGGGCCTGACTTATGACGCGCTCAAGGAGGTCAACCCGGCAATCGTCTGCGCGCATCTGTCGGCTTTCGGGCGCACCGGGCCGCGCAAGGCCTGGCCGGGCTACGACTATCTGGCGCAAGCCGAAGCTGGCTACCTGTCGTTAACGGGTGAGCCCGATGGCCCGCCGGCGCGCTTCGGCATCTCGATCATCGACATGATGACCGGCACGATGGCAGCGCTGGCGACCGTTTCAGCCATTTTGGGCGCGCGTGCGACCGGACAGGGGCGCGACATCGACACCAACCTGTTCGAGGTCGCTCTGCACAACCTGACCTATCTGGGGACGTGGTATCTGAATGACGGAGTAAAGACCGACCGTCTGCCGCGCTCCTCGCACCCCTCGCTAACGCCCAGCCAACTTTACCGCACCGGCGACGGCTGGTTGTTCATCATGTGCAACAAGGAGAAGTTCTGGGGCATTCTTGCGGAAGCTATCGGCAAGCCCGAATGGGCCGACGATCCGCGCTACAAGGATTTTCCGGCACGGTTGAAGAACCGCGACGAACTGACCGAGGAACTCGACGCGGCTCTCTCGACTAGGACCACGGCGGAATGGATGGAGGTGCTTGGGGGCAAGGTTCCGGCTGCGCCGGTCTACAATGTTGCGCAGGCGTTGGATAATCCTTATGTGCGCGATCAAGGATTTATCGTAGATGTCCCGCATCCGGTTCGGGGCAAGATCCAGACCCTCGCCTGTCCCATCAGATGTCCTGGCGAAACACTGCCTGCGCGTCCGGCCCCGCGGCTCGGCGCTGATACGCAGGAGGTATTGCGCCGCATTCAGGACGATGACGACTGGATAGCAGGCCTATCCAACCGCAGGATCATTTGAGCATGTCTTCCAATCCCATTCTCGCTGCCGGCCAACCTCGCTATTTCGTCGTGGCGCAGGCCATCATGAATGACATTGAGACCGGTCGCTTTCCGGTGGGCAGCCTGCTGCCTACCGAGGCGGAGTTCTGCAAGCAGTTCGGAGTCAGCCGCCACACCGTCCGCGAGGCGATCCGGCGACTGTCTGACCTTGGGCTGGTGGCAGCAAGGGCGGGCGTGGGAACACATGTCAAGGCATCACGACCCGCAAGCCATTATGTGCAGAGCGCTGAAGGCATTTCGGACCTGTTCCAATATGTGCGCGATGTAACGCTTACCTTGTCCGGAAGTGATGAAATCATCGCCGATGAAGATCTCTGCGAAGCACTCGGCTGCACCCCAGGGCAAAAATGGTTTCACATGCGGGGGCAAAGGCATGTCGCGGGAGAAAGCGCGCCCATCGCTCTGAGCGATATCTACGTGGCCGCCGCCTATCGCGCGGCGGTCGATCAGATCACTGAACCGACCGAACCGATCTACACCCTGATCGAACGCCAGTTCGGCCTGCAACTGACCGAGGTGCGTCAAGAGATTGCGGCGGTGCAGGTCGATGCGAAATCCGCCACACTTCTGGGCATGGAGCCCGGTGCGCCCGGCCTGCGCGTCGTGCGTAAATATTACTCCAGTCGCAATGAACTCTTCGAGATGGCGGTCAACCTGCACCCCGGAGAACGCTTCAGCCATGTCAGCACCCTGCGACTGGCCACGGATCATGGGTCGGCCAAGTGAGTAACGGTCGTATGGCGCTGATCGTCACGCTTGCCATTCAGGCTCTTGTGTCGATGGCCTCGCTAACGATTCCGGTGATCGCGCCAGAGGCGGCTTTGGCCACGGGTCACCCCGCCAGCCTAGCAGGGGTCTTCATAGGGATCGTCTATGCTGGCGCGATGGCCTCATCGCTGATTAGCGGCGACCTCATCGAACGTTTTGGTCCAATTCGCCTCAGTCAGATCTGCCTGTTGCTGAGCACCGCGGGCCTCATGCTGGCCGCCCAAGGCGGACTTTGGCAGATCGGCGCTGGCGCCATCCTGCTAGGATTCGGTTATGGTCCGGTCACGCCTGCCAGCTCCTATATCCTGATCCGCTCCACCCCACCCACACGGATGGCGCTGACATTCTCGCTCAAGCAGACTGGAGTGCCAATTGGCGGAGCGGCTGCGGGTGTTCTGGTGCCGATGGCTGCCGCGCTCTCGGACTGGTCCACAGCCGTTCTCATGGTTGCCGCGATGTGTGCGATAATGGCGGTGCTAAGCGAGCCCCTGCGCAGCTCACTCGATGCCGGACGCACAAAGACCCATCACCAATCTGGGCTGGCAGCGCTCTGGTCTCCCTTCGCGCTGATTTTCTCACACAAGGCGCTACGTGATATAGCTCTATGCTCCTATTTCTTCGGTGCCGTGCAACTCTGCGTGACGACCTACCTGGTGCTCTGGCTGACGCAAAGTTACGGCCTCGACCTCGTGACGGCAGGCATCCTCCTGGCCTTTGCTCAGGGCGGAGGCGTGGTTGGTCGTCTCCTCTGGGGTTGGCTGGCCGACAGGTTCGTCCCGCCGCGCCGCATGCTCAGCAACCTCGGTTTCATCATCGGAGCCTGCATCGTTCTATTTGCGATTATCGGGTCTGACTGGCCGTTGATCGTGGTTGCGCTGGTCGCCATCGTGGCGGGCGCCACGGCAATTGGTTGGAACGGGGTCTATCTAGCCGAGGTCGCGCGGCTGGCGCCTGCCGGGCTCGCCGGAAAGGTCACGGGCGGCACGCTGTTCTTCACCTATTTTGGCGTCGTTACAGGCCCGCCCTCGTTCGCGGCCATCCTCACGCACACCGGAAGTTTCCCCGCCGCCTTCATGGCGATTGGCTCAGTCATTCTGACTGTCGCACTGTTTCTTGGGCTGACGCGACCGCGCCTGAGTGATCTGTAAA
>JBFXGQ010000203.1:0-7772 GCA_050177915.1 Pseudodonghicola sp.
GGTCGGCCCGCGCGCTCTGGTCCGGCGAGGGCACCGCGCGGCCGGGCTGGCCGCGCGCGGTGATCTCGAAGCCGCCCAGCGACAGCGGCGCCAGGATCGCCGAGGCCGCCACCCACATCAGCAGCCCACCCATCCAGCCGACCTGCGCCCGCCACAGATGCAGCGCGCTGTCCAGCCGCGACGGATCCTCGAACAGATTCGCGCCGGTGGTGGTGACGGCGCTGACCATGTCGAAATAGGCGTTGAGGAAGGAGGTGGTCTGCAGCGCCTCGTAGAACGGCAGCGCCAGGAACGCCGGCAACAGCGAAAACGTCGCCAGCAGCGCCAGCAGCTGGCCCAGGCTGCCGTGGCGCGACGGCCGCGCGCCCATGGCGATGGCGATCATCGTCACCCCCACCAGCCCCAGCAACCCGGCGAAGAAGAACGGCTGCGACACCTCGTGCACCTTGCGGACCTCGGCATAGATCGCCGGCAGCCACATCGACAGCGAGGCGATGCCCCAGATCTGCAGAAACAGCGGCAGCCGCATCAGCAGGCCGTATTGCGCCGGGCTCCGCATGATCAGAAGAAGTCGATCGAGACCTGGAGCAACCGCTCGACCTCGGGCACGTCGGCGGCCATGGCGAACATCGCCACAACGTCGCCCTCCTCGATCCGCAGCTCGCCGGCGGGGCGCAACACCCTGTTGCCCTTGCAGACGGCGCCGACCAGCACGCCTTCGGGAAAGTCGATGTCGCGCAGCCGCTGTCCCGCCATCGGCGAGGTCGACAGCACCTCGGCCTCGATCACCTCGGCCTCGGCGTCGCCGATGGAATAGACCTGACGCACCCGGCCGTGGCGGATATGGCGCAGGATCGAACTGACGGTGGTCGCCCGCGGGTTGATATAGGCGTCGATGCCCAGGGGCTCCATCAGCGGCACCAGCGTGGGATCGTTGATCAGCGCGATCGCCAGCGGACAGCCCTCGGCCTTGGCGCGCACCGCCGACAGCAGGTTGGTCTTGTCGTCGTCGGTGACCGCCAGCATGGCGTCGGCACGGGCGATCCCGGCCTCCTTCAGCAGCGCCGCATCCAGCCCGTCGCCGTTCAGCACGATGGTGCGTTCCAGCGCCTCGGCGGCGCGTTCGGCCTGGGCGCGGTTGCGCTCGATCACCTTGGCGCGGGTGCGGGTCTTGCGGCTCTCCAGCGCGCGGGCGACCTCCAGCCCGACATTGCCGCCGCCGACGATGACGATGCGGTCCTGGGTCTTCTGGGTCTTGCCGAAGACCTCCATGGTGCGGTCGACATCCTCGACATGGGCGAAGACATAGCAATTGTCGCCGGCGAACAGCTGGTCGTTGGGATCGGGCGCGAACAGCGTGCCTTCGCGCCGCACCCCCACCACGATGGCACGCAGGGTCGAGAACAGGTCGGTCAGCTGCCGCAGCGGCGTGTTGACGATCGGACAGCTTTCCTCGACCGAGATCCCGAGCAATTGGGCGCGACCCCCCATGAAGGTCTCGGTATCGAAGGCCGCCGGCGCCGACAGCCGCTGCATCGCCGCCGCCGCGACCTCGCGCTCGGGGCTGATCACCACGTCGATCGGCAGGTGGTCGCGGCGATAGAGATCGGAATAGATCGCGGTCAGATAGGATTGCGACCTGAGCCGGGCGATCTTGCGCTGGATCGAGAACACCGAATGGGCCACCTGACAGGTGACCATGTTGACCTCGTCCGAATGGGTGGCGGCGATCAGCATGTCGGCGTCGCGGGCGCCGGCGCGCTCCAGCACGTCGGGATAGCTGGCAAAGCCGGCGATGCCCTGCACATCCAGCGTGTCGGTGGCGCGGCGCACCAGATCCGGGTTGCTGTCCACGACGGTCACGTCGTTATGTTCGCCGGACAGATGCCGGGCAATCTGCCACCCGACCTGTCCCGCCCCGCAAATGATGACCTTCATCGTCTCCCGCGTCCCTGCCGACAGAGTGTTTTGCCAGAGGTTTTTGAATGACAGATGGTCCCGGACCGGTCAATTCAATTGTACCCCGCCGGCGGCTGCGGCATTCTGAAGCCATGAAACGAATGCTCGCCCCCCTCTGCGCCGCGCTGCTTCTCGCCGCCTGCGCCCCGATGTCGATCTACTACCGCCCCGGCGTGCCGGTGCAGCGGATGCAGGACGACACCACCCGGTGCGAGGTGCGGGCGCTGCGCGAGGCGCCGGTGGCGACCCAGATCCGCCGCACGCCGCCGGTCTATGTGCCCGGCCGCCGGGTCTGCGATGCCGCCGGAAATTGCTGGGTGCGACCGGGATACTGGGTCGACGGCGATATCTACACCGTCGATGTGAACGCCGGTCTGCGCGCCCGGGCGAAGGACCTGTGCATGGCCGAGAAGGGCTATAGCCCGGTCAGCCTGCCGCCCTGCCCGCCCGAGGTGAAACAGGCCACGCCGCCCGGGGTGACCACGGTGCTGCCGCGGCTGACCCAGAACGCCTGCGTGATCCGCAACCGCGACGGCAGCTGGCAGATCGTGACGCGCTAGGGGGTGTCCCCCGGGGGAGCGATCTTCTCGCGCCGCTGGCGCTCCCCTCTGAGCCAAAGGCCTCAAGCGCGGCATCAAGCCCGAAGGGCGCCGCGCCCTGCCCCTATTCCGCCGCCTCGTCCACCCGCGCCACCCGGGCACCGGATTTCGTCGTGGTCACCACCCCCAGCGACTTCAGCTTGCGGTGCAGCGCGCTGCGCTCCATGCCGACGAAGCTGGCGGTGCGGCTGATATTGCCGCCGAAGCGGTTGATCTGGGTCAGCAGATATTCCCGCTCGAAGGCCTCGCGCGCCTCGCGCAGCGGCAGCGTCGCCAGCGCGCCCGACAGCACCACCCGGCCCTCGTCGGCGCCCTTCTCCTCGTCATTGGGCAATTCGCGCGCCTCGATCGGGCCCGAGCCCTCGCCCAGGATCAGCACCCGTTCGATCAGATTCTTCAGCTGGCGCACGTTGCCGGGCCAGATCATCGTCTGCATCAGCGCCACCGCCTCCTCGCTCAGTTCGCGCAGCGGCAGGCCCTGGGCGGTGTGGCAGCTTTCGATGAAATGCGCCGCCAGCACCGGGATATCCTCGCGCCGCTCTTCCAGCGAGGGCACCGCGATCGGCACCACGTTGAGCCGGTGATAGAGCTCCTGGCGGAACACGCCGTCGGCGATCTCGCGCTCAAGATCCCGGTTGGTCGAGGAGATCACCCGCAGATCCACCCGCACCTTGTCGGTGCCGCCGACCCGCTGGAACTGCTGATCGACCAGCACCCGCAGGATCTTCGACTGGGTGCCCGACGGCATGTCGGCCACCTCGTCGAAGAAGATCACCCCGCCGTGCGCCTCTTCCAGCAGGCCGGGCTCGACGCCGCGCTCGGGCGTCTCGCGGCCGAACAGAACCTCTTCCATCCGCTCCGGCGCGATGCTGGCGCAATTGACGCTGACGAAGGGCGCGGTGGCGCGGTTGGAATTGGCGTGGATATAGCGCGCGGCGATCTCCTTGCCGGAACCCGCCGGCCCGGTCAGCATCACCCGGCCGTTCGATTTGGTCACCTTGTCGAGCTGCCCCAGCAGGGTGCGGAAGGCGGCGCTCTGGCCGATCATCTCGGCGCTGGCCACCTCGCGCCGCTTCAGCGCGCTGTTCTCGCGGCGCAGGCGCGACGCCTCCATGGCGCGGCGCACCACCACCATCAACTGGTCGATGTTGAACGGCTTCTCGATGAAGTCATAGGCGCCCTGCTTGATCGCTGCGACCGCGATCTCGATATTGCCGTGCCCCGAGATGATCACCACCGGCACATCCGGGTTGTCGCGCTTGACCGTCTTCAGGATGTCGATGCCGTCCATCCGGCTGTCCTTCAGCCAGATGTCGAGGATCAGGAGCGCCGGCGCCTCGGCATTGATCGCGGCCATGCAATCGTCGGAATTGCCGACCTTGCGGGTGGCATAGCCCTCGTCCTCGAGAATATCCGAGATCAGCTCGCGGATGTCGCGTTCGTCGTCAACAATCAGAATGTCACTCATGTCAGACCTGCTATGAAATTCTTTTTCTTCTGGACCGCCCGTCCCACCGTGCCCCGGGACGGGTCCGGGGGCGCGGCGCTCGGCAGGCGGATCACGGCCATGGCGCCGCGGTGATCCTGCCCGTCGAAGACCGGGGCATCCTCCAGCGTGAGGCTGCCGCCGTGTTCCTCGATGATCTTCTTGACGATCGGCAGGCCCAGCCCGGTGCCCTCGTCGCGCGTGGTCACATAGGGTTCGAACAGCCGCGCCCGATCCTCGGGCAGGCCCACGCCATTGTCGGCCACGGTGATCTCGCAGCCGGTCTGCGTCGCGGTCAGCCGCACCCGGATCTGCGGCGCGAAACCGTCGGGCGCGCCCTTGCGGCGCAGGCTCTCGATCGCCTCGCCGGCGTTCTTGATCAGATTGGTCAGCGCCTGCGACATCATGGTGGCGTCGACCTCGGCCATCAGCGGGCCGTCGGGCAGATCCGAGACCACCTTGACCTCCGGCTGGCCGGTCTGCTGCAGCAGCACCGCGTCGCGCACGATCTGCACCAGATCCTCGCTGTGCCGGTCGGGTTCCGGCATGCGGGCGAACTTGGAAAACTCGTCGACGATGCGGCGCAGGTCGTTGGTCTGGCGCACGATCACCGCAGTCATCGATTCCAGCTGGTCGCAATCGGCCTCGTCCAGCTTGGGCGCGAACTTGCGCTTGATGCGCTCGGCGCTCAGCTGGATCGGGGTCAGCGGGTTCTTGATCTCATGCGCGATGCGGCGGGCGACATCGCCCCAGGCCGCCATCCGCTGGGCGCTGACCAGATCGGTCACGTCGTCGAAGGCGACCACATAGCCCTCAAGCCCGCCATCGGCATTGAGCCGGGTCGACATCCGCACCAGCAGATGTTCCAGCGTGCCGTCGCGGCTGACCTTGACCTCGCCCTGCGCCAGCCCCGAGGGCGCCGCCGTCAGGCTTTCGAACAGCGGTCCGAATTCCGGCACCACCACCTCAAGCGCCAGCGCGGTCTCGTCCCCCGACCAGCCCAGCAGCCGCTCGGCCGAGCGGTTGACGAATGTGATCCGCCCCGCGGCATCCAGCCCGACCACCCCGGAGGTGACCGAGGAGAGCACCGAATCGAACAGCCGCCGCCGCGCCTCGATCTGCTGGGTATTGTCCAGCAGCGCCTGCCGCTGGCCCTTCAGCTGGCGGGTCATCTGGTTGAAGTAGCGGCCCAGCATGGCGATCTCGTCGTCGCCCTCCTCCTCGACCACATGCACGTCCAGATCGCCGCCGCCGACCCGCTGCGCCGCCGTGGTCAGCCGCCCCACCGGGCGCGACAGCCGTTCGGCGAACCACAGGCCCAGCCAGACCGCCGCCAGAATCAGGATCACCGCGAAGCCGACGTAGAGCAGCCCGAATTCGAACAGCACCCGGCCGCGTTCGCTCTCCAGCTGCTGATACAGCACCACCGTCTGCTTGGTGTCATCGAGCAGGTTGAGGATATCGCCGTCCACATTGCGGCTGACATAGAGGAAGCGGTCGACAAAGGCGTTGAGCCGCACCAGCGCGCGGAATTCGTTGTTGTCCCAGTCCTGGATGATCACCATGCCGGTCTTGTCGGCCTCGGCGATCTGCTCGGGCGTCGGGCGTTCGAAGTCGAACAGGTACGAGCGTTCGCCGCGCGCCCGAATCTCGCCGGTGCCGTCGATCACATAGGCCTCGCGCAGGCCGCGCTGGATCTGGCTCTGGCCCTGCGACAGCATCTGCCGCAGCTCGGCATCGTTGAGGAAGAACACCACCTTGCGGCTGTTGTCGAGGAATCGGGCCAGCGCCCGGGCGTCGTTGTCCAGATCGCGGCGGTGCTCCTCCTCATAGGCCTCGGCGGCCGAGAGCGAGGTGCCGACCACCTGCCGCACCCGGTCCGAGAACCAGCCCTCGAGCCCGATGTTCACCGTCAGCCCGGCGAAGACCGCCACGATGACGGTCGGCACCAGCGCCAGGAAGGTGAAGACGCCGATCAGCCGCAGGTGCAGCCGCGAGCCCGCCGATTTGGCCCGCCGCGCCGCGATCAGGCTGCCCAGCTGGCCCAGCACCAGCGCCGCCACCACCAGCACATAGACCAGATCGGCAAGCAGGATGAATCGCAGCTCCGGCGCCGAGGAGCCAAGATCGAAGGGCCCCAGCCCCATGAAGGTGGCAAAGGCCAGCACCGGCCCCAGCACCACCAGACCCAGCGTGCCGATGTTGCGCGCCCGCCGGGTCCGCCGCCATCTGTTCAACGCCGGGAACAGCCCGTATTGTGACCGGCTTGTCACCTGCCGCCCTCATCAAGATGTGCCGCTTGCGCGGCCAACCGCCAAATGTCGTGGTCTATTCCGGCAAAGACGCCTGACTGGCACCGGACCGCCACGGTTCTGTGGCGTTTTTACATCAATTTGCGGCGGCGTGTCACCTGAATATCCAGATCGGTGATCTTCTTGCGCAAAGTATTGCGGTTGATCCCCAGAAGCTCGGCACATTTGGCCTGATTTCCGCCGGTGGCCTCCAGTGCGATCTCGATCAGCGGAATCTCCACCTCCTTGAGGATGCGGGCATAGAGACCCGGCGGCGGCAGCATGTCGCCATGCAGGTCGAAATAGCGCCGCAGGTGGCGCGCCACCGAGGCGTTCAGCTTCTCCGATCCGCCGCCGTCCAGCACCGGCTCCATCTCGGGCTGGCGGCCCAGCACGGTCTCGACCTCGGCGCGGGCGATTTCCTCGGCCCGGCCGGTCAGCACCAGACGGCGCACGGCGTTTTCCAGCTGGCGCACGTTGCCCGGCCAGGAATAGGCGCGGATCAGCGCCTCGGCATCCTCGCCCAGCCGTCGCTTCGGTGCGCCCTCGCGCTCGGCCCGGGCCAGGAAATGCGCCGCCAGCAGCGGGATGTCGTCGACCCGCTCGCGCAGCGCCGGCACGTGGATGGTGGCGCCGCTCAGCCGGTAATAGAGATCCTGCCGCAGCCGCCCGTCCTCCATCGCCGAGGACAGATCGCCCTGGCTGGTGGCCATGAACCGCGGCTGGTGATCGCCCGGCGCATCCATCATCCGCACGATCCGGGCCTGAATCTCGTCATCCAGATCGCCGATCTCGTCGATCAGCAGCGTGCCGCCCTTGACCCGCGCCAGCACCCGCGACGGGCCTTCCAGATCCAGCAGATCCGCGCCCGACACGGTGATGAAGGGCAGCGTGCGGCGGTCCGAGAAATCGTGAATCGCCCGCGCGATCAACGACTTGCCGGTGCCGCTTTCGCCGGTGATCAACACCGGAAGATCGGTGTTCATCACCCGCGCCACCAGCCGGTAGAGCGCCTGCATCACCGGCGTGCGGCCGACCAGCGGCAGCTCGTCGGGGCGGTCCGGGGTCTCGTCGACCTGGCGGGCCGGCGCGCGGCGCTTCTGTTCCAGCGCGCGGGCGGTGCGCTTCATCAGATCGGGCAGATCGAAGGGCTTCGGCAGGTAATCATAGGCTTCGGCCTCGGCGGCCTGGATCGCCGTCATGATGGTGTTCTGCGCCGAGATCACGATGACCGGCAGCCCGGGCCGGTCCTGGGCGATTTTCGGCAGCATTTCCAGACCGTTGCCGTCCGGCATGACCACATCGGAGATCACCACGTCGCCCTTCCCCTCGCCGACCCAGCGCATCAGCGTGGTCAGCGACGAGGTCGCATGCACCTTGCAGCCTGCGCGCGTCAGCGCCTGGGTCAGGACCGTTCGGATCGTGCGGTCGTCATCA
>JBFXGQ010000204.1:0-7755 GCA_050177915.1 Pseudodonghicola sp.
CGACTTGCGGTCGGTCAGATAGACATAGCCGTCGGCATCCACATAGCCGACGTCGCCGGTCCGGGACCATCCGTCCCTGAGCGCGGCCTTGGTCAGATCCGGCTGGTTCCAGTAGTCCATCATGATATGGGGGCCCTTGACGCAGATCTCTCCCAGCTCGCCGACCGGCAGCTGTTCGAACGGCTCGTCGCAAATCTTGACCTGCGAACCGATCGCCGGCTTGCCGGCGCTCTTCAGCCGCGCCTCGTCGTCGATGTCTTGGTCCTCAGCGACAAGGAACGAGATCGGCGCACCGGCGGTCTCGGTGGCGCCATAGCCCTGCGCGAATATATTGCCGAGCTTCCGGATGCAGCGTTTCAGCATCTCGACCGGAAACGGGCTGCCAGCATAGGACAGGCTGCGCAGGGACGACAGGTCGTAGTCGGCGCCGTGGGGTTGTCGCACAGCCAGCCATAGAGGGTCGGTGTCGAGAGTCACAGGATTTGTCCTTTTGGCCCGTGCCAACGCCTTGAAAACACGCGGCCCGATTTTGGATCGGAAACGAAAGTGCCCTTTTTCGTCACGGGTCCTGTCCGGGGGGACGCAGCCCGAGGGGCAGCTTTGCGGGACGAAGCTGCCTTTCAATATCCGGAACGAAAGTCGGCCTTCAGTTCGTTGCCATCAACGCAGAGCCACCCAGAAGCAACGATCCTCCGGTGTATCCCATCCGCTTTCTGGCGCGCAGGCTTTGGAAGGCCTTACGCGCCTGCGACGCCAGAAGCGCATACCCACCCAAGACAATCAGAACGACCACTGTCGACGTTGCCATCAACAGCAGGAATTGTGGCATCATGGGGTGTGCCGGGTTCATGAATTGGGCGAGGAAAGCAACATAGAACAGGATTGCTTTCGGGTTCAGGACACCAGTCAGAAATCCTGCTCGCAAGCTGCCCGAACGGAGGGAAGCCGAGGGTGCACTGATCAGATCGCTTTCGACCATGCGATGCGCGGTCAGTATTTGTGCCAGCCCGAGGTAAGCCATGTAGGCGACGCCCGCCCACTTGATGATATGGAAGACCTCGCTGGATGTGGCCAGAACCGTTCCAAGCCCGACATAGGCGACCGTCATTACGACAATACCGCCGAGCAGGTCACCGAAGATGCAATGGAACGCAGCACCAAGACCTTTGGAAAGCGACTGACCAATCACCATCAAGACACTGGGGCCAGGAATGAGCGAAAGGATCGTGTAGGTCGCCACATACGCCAACCAAGTTTCTAAGCTCATTTCAAAGGCCTCTTGTTACCCTGTCTAGCATTGTCTGTTCCCGATGGATGCGCAACCAGAACCAGACATTCGCTTCATCGCAGCAATCCGGCACTTCGGGCTCCAAGCCGACCTTCAGGTTTTCATGAAGCGGCGCACCCGCGTGGCGGGTGCAGATAAGGTGTTTGCCCTCTAGCGGCGGGCAAACCGAACCAGGGCGCAGCGGCGCCCAAAGGGCATTTCGTGACCCGAAAGGGCAAATGCCCTGACTATCGACAGTCGGCACCATGTTGATGTGGGTGCAGCGATGTTCCTCGACCAGCTTCATGATCCCGTCGATGTCCGGGGGGCGGATGATGACCGCCTTGCCGCCCACCAGCAGCACCGCGAGCAGGGGCCACCAGGCGACATGGAAGATCGGCAGCACGAAACAGGTGGTGTCGTCCCGGCTCATGCCGGTGTGGAGGGCGGCGCTGATCGCGGCGGTCATGATATTGCCATGGTTCAGCATGACCCCCTTGGGGCGTCCCGTGGTGCCGCCGGTATACATGATGACGGCCAGATCGTCCGGGCCGACCTCAGCCGGCGGGGCCGTGCTGTCATAGCTTGCCATCCGGTCGGCGAACCCCGCATCGGCGAGGTCGATCACATCGAGGATGCTTTCGACCTCAAGCGCATGGGTGGCCGCTTTCTGGTGATAGCCGTCGCCGCAGGAATTAAGCTTCGGCGCACAGTCCTGCAGCACGGTCACGATCTCGGTATCGCTCAGGCGCATGTTGATCGGCACCGCGACGGCGCCCGCCTTGGCGGCAGCCAGATACAACGTGACATAGGTGTCGCAATTGTCCGACAGGATGGCGATACGCTCGCCTTGCGCCACCCCCGATTGCAGGATGAACCGCGCCAGCCGATTGGCGGCCTGGTCGAGCTCGCGATAGCTGGTGGATCGTCCTTCGAAGACCAGGGCAACCCGGTCGCCGAAATGCCGCGCCCCGTTCTCGGATAGTGTCTGGATAGGTGTCATTCCGGTCTCCTCCCTCAGACCCAGGATTTGGGCAGCCCCCGAAACTGCATCAGCATGTTCTTGCTCATCTCGTTCGGGATCGGCGAGAACTGGATTTGAAACGCGTCGCGGGCGAACATCGAGACGGGATATTCGTCGCAGATCCCGTAGCCGCCAAAGATCTCCGTCCCGAAATTCGCCGCGTGGCGCGTCCTTCTCGGTCCGGCAGACGGTGAAGATCAGATCGGCCCGATGCGCCCCGGTGATGAAGATCTTGCTGCCGTTGATGCGCCAGTGGTCGCCGCAATCCTCGGCCGCGGTGACAGCGACCCGAGGATTGCGGTGCCGCCGCCGGGTTCGGTCAGCGCCAT
Source organism: Pseudodonghicola sp. (assembly GCA_050177915.1). GTDB lineage: Bacteria > Pseudomonadota > Alphaproteobacteria > Rhodobacterales > Rhodobacteraceae > Pseudodonghicola. Next base: position 2,621 of record JBFXGQ010000204.1, read on the forward strand.
GGAGGTCCGCAGCTGGCCTGCGGCGATCTTCGGCAGATAGGCCTGCTTCTGGGCTTGTGTCCCCAGATCGACCAGGAAGCGGACACCAAAGCCGACGGTGGCCCCGACGGCCAGCGCCACCGACATGGATTTCCTGCAGATCTCTTCGTAGATCAGCGTGTTCTCGATGATGCCGTGCCCCTGGCCGCCGTATTCGACCGGGACGGGGGCAGAGAACACGCCGATGTCGCTGACCTTCTGCCACAGCTCGTCGGGCGGGAAATTGACGTTGTCGTCCATCCACCTGACGTAGTCGTAGCTGAGTTCCCTGTCGCAGAACCTCCGGACCGTTTCCTGGATGAGCTGTATCTCCTCGGTCAGTGCAATGATCATTCTGCGGTCCTCAACCGTTGTTCTTCTTTTGCGCCTTCAGCAGCGCCTCGGGATCCCCTGCCAGGGCTTCGCACATCTGCAGCTTCTCCGGGGTGTTGTTCAGCCATTGGATGCCCAGCCGCTCAAGGCTGAGCGCCGCCTCCAGGCTGGTGGCATCGCGCGACCGGTCGAACAGCTCCTTCGCCATCCTCAGCGCCTTGCGGTCTTTCTTGGCGATCTCTGCCGCCCGGTCCGCCACGAAACCGTCGAGCTGGTCGGCCGGCAGCACCGCGCTGAGGAACCCGGCGTCATAGATCGTGCGCGCGTCATAGTCGCGCCGACCGCTCAGGATGATTTCCCGCGCCCGGTAGGGGTTGGGCGTCTTCGCCGCCCGCGCCACGCCGACCCACCGTCGGCCAGCACGTTGCCCTCCTTGCGGTGCAGCGGGGTGTTCAGCAGGCCGGAGTCCAGAACCTCTTCGATGGTGGGCGGCTTGCGGCCGTAATAGTAGGAGTTCGGGTCCTTCTCGGCCCGGCTGCGCAGCGAGGTGACCACCGAGGCCATGGCTTCGGGCGTGCAGCCGGACTCCTTCATGTAGAGGTTGGCGGTCAGCCCCATGATAATGTTGTAGGTGGTGCCGTAGGGATATTCCCACTGCATATCGACGCCGGCGCGGGCGAAGGCCTGGATCATTTGCTGCGGGCTCAGGGTCGAATGCACGGTGACATGGTTCACCAGCACCGCATCGGCGATGCCGGTGGTGATCCAATGCTCGGCCATGCGCAGGGCGTTGGAGGTCGAGGAGCCGCCGGCGTTGATCACAACCGCGTCGCGCACGCCGTCCAGGCCCAGTTCCTCGGGAAGCAGGCCGTAGGACAGTTCCGCGTCGATGATCGGCTGTCTCAGCGGGGTGACCGAGACGACGCCCTGGATGTCGTTCTTGTCCAGCCCGGACTCCAAGATCGCCTCGCGGCAGGTGTCGTAGATGCAGGTGTCGTAGATGATGTCCCAATGCGTTCGCTCGGGCATCCGGGCGGCCGGAACCTCGCCGATTCCGATGATTGCGATGGATGTCATTGAAGCCCTCATTTTCAAAAGCGGTCTTGTCGTCCGCCCGCACGGAATCGCGCGCCGGGCAGTGCCGCCGCGGTCTGTCGTCGTCGGACGGATGGTGTTCGGACGGGCCGGATCCGGGGCCGGGGTTGGCCCGTCAGGTCCGGATCAGGTCCGTGTCAGATCCGGCCCCGGCAGCGGCGCCGGCGGATCCCGGTCAGGATAGAAAGAAAGTGTCCACGACATGGCCAAGCCTCCCCGCATTGTGGCGTGCCTGAATCGGACGGTACCGTATCGGTCTGATCGCAACCGATCCAGATGAGGTCCGGTGTCAAGCGGCCAGGGCGTGTTCCGCGACGTCGCGCCGTCCTGGCGGCTCGCGGCGAAACCGGCGTCGGATGTGGATTTGCGCTCCACCATGGTCGCAACGCCCCCACCGGGGCGATTTGCCAGCGCCGGAGCCACGCGCGCCCGGACCCGATCCGGAAACCGCTTGAAGAAGAACGCCGCCCGCAGATACAGATGCACTGCGATTTCGCCCCTCGCGTCATCGCCCCGGCAGGTCGAGGACCGTGGGCGCGGGCGGCCGCCGAAACACGAAAGCAGATGCAAGGTAGATGCAGATGGCATCCAGTTCCCAGGAAGATATGGCGACATTCGCCGCGACAAGCCCCGTCCACGGGGGGCGGATCGCCGGCGACAGCCGGGCCCGGCGGATCGGATGAGCGGCGCTGTGGAGGGTGTCGTCACCTACCGGGCCGGCGGGACCGAGGTCATCTGCCTGACCGACGGTCTGCTCGACCTCGGCACCGGGGTGTTCCCCGAAGTGGCGCCCGAACGGCGCGAGGCTGCCCATCCCGGCGGCCTCAGGATCGAGGTCAATGTCCATCTGTTGCGCCATGCGGACGGCAGTCTGGATCTGGTCGATACCGGCTGCGGGCCCGAGATCTACGGTGGCGCCGGCGGGCGCCTGCCGGGGCTGCTGGCGCGTCTCGGCATCGCGCCGGAGCAGATCGGCCGGGTGATCTTTACCCATCTGCATGGCGATCATGCCGCGGGCGCCCTCGATGCAGAAGGCAGGCCGGTGTTTCCGGCGGCGCATCTGGTGATGCATGAGGCCGAGCTGGCGCATTGGCAGGGCCGCGAGGACAGTGCCGGCGGCCGGCTGATCGCGGCCTGCGGCGACCGCATCGCCGTGGTGCGCGATGGCGACGATCTGGGCCAGGGGCTGCGCGCCTGGTTTCTGCCGGGGCATACCCCCGGGCATATGGGCCTGCGGCTGGGGGCTGAGGTCGCGCTGATCGGCGATCTGGTCCATTCGGTGGCGCTGCAACTCGCCGATCCCGCGGTGCATACCCGTTACGACAGCGACAGCGCCCAGGGCGATCTGAGCCGGCGCCTGGCCTTCGAGACCGTCGCGGCCGAACGGCTGGTGATCAGCGGCGGTCATATGATGGCCGGGGAGAAATTCCTGCGGCTGATGCCGGACGGCGCCGGGTTCCGGGGGATCGCGCCATGACGCCCGCGGCGCGGGTCGCCGCCGCGATCGACATTCTGGACGCCATCCTGACCGGCGTCCCGGCGGAACAGGCGCTGACCGGCTGGGCCCGGCGCAGCCGCTTCGCCGGCGCCAAGGACCGCGCCGCGATCCGCGATCACGTGTTCGATGCGCTGCGCGCGCGCCGCTCGCTCGCCGCCCTTGGCGGGGCGGAGACCGGGCGCGGGCTGATGCTGGGGCTGTGCCGGCGCGACGGCATCGCGCCCGCGACGCTCTTCTCCGGCGAGGGCCATGCCGCCGCGCCGCTGAGCGCCGAGGAACTGGCCGCCGGCCATGCCCCCGCCGCGGGGGCTGAGGCGCTGGATATCCCCGACTGGCTGTGGCCCGATTTCGTCGACAGCCTGGGCGCCGAGGCCGAGGCCGCCGCGCGCGCGCTGCAAAGCCGGGCGCCGGTGCATCTGCGGATCAACCTGGCCCGCACCGACCGCGCCGCGGCCATCGCCGCGCTCGCCGCCGATGGGGTGCTCTGCATCGCGCATCCCGCTGCCGCCACCGCGCTGGAGGTGACCGAGGGCGCCCGCCGCATCCGCGCCAGCGCCGCCTATCTCGATGGCCGGGTGGAGCTGCAGGACGCCGCCAGCCAGGCGGTGGTCGAGGCGCTGCCGCTCAGGGACGGCATGCGGGTGCTGGACTATTGCGCCGGCGGCGGCGGCAAGACGCTGGCGATGGGGGCGCAGGCCAGGGTGCGGCTGTTCGCCCATGACGCGGCGCCGCGCCGGATGCGCGATCTGCCCGACCGCGCCGCGCGCGCCAGCCTCAAGGTCGAGCTGCTGGAAAGCGCCGCGCTGGACCGCGCCGCTCCCTTCGATCTGGTGCTCTGCGATGTACCCTGTTCCGGCAGCGGCGCCTGGCGCCGCGCGCCCGAGGGCAAATGGCTCTTGACCGCCGAGGGGCTGGCCGGGCTGAACCGCACCCAGGCCGAGATCCTCGACCGTGCGGCGGAGCTGGTGGCGCCGGGCGGCACGCTGGCCTATGCCACCTGTTCGCTGCTGCGGCGGGAGAACGACGACCAGATAGATGCCTTTCTGGCCCGCAGTCCCGGCTGGCGCTGCAGCTGGCGCCGCGGCTGGTCGGTGCAGCAGGGCACCGACGGCTTCTTTTCGGCGCACTTGACCCGAGAGCAACTTCGGCCATAATCGCCTCAGGGTGGAAAATATCAGCGTTAAGGCGGGCTTAACCGCTATGCCGCGATATGAGCAGCATGACATCGCCCGCACATCCCAAATCCCCGCCGCAGGGACGGAGCCCGAATGTGACCAGTCGCCCGATCACCGTCAGAAACCTGTTCCATGTGCCGGCGCCCGATGCGGCGCGGGTGGCCGGGGTGCTGGTTCTGGCGCTCTGCCTGATCGCCGGCGGGCTGGGGCTGGCGGCGCCGGGGCTGCCGCAGCTGGGCATGATCGGGGCGGGGGCGACACTGGCGCTGGTCGCGGCCGGGCTGGGGCTGCGCCGGCTGGTGATGCGGCGCGGGCTGGATCTGGCCAACGATCTGCTGGAGGGGTTCATCGAGAACGACGCCGTGGCCAGCTTTGTCACCGATGCCGACGGCCGGGTGCATGCGCGCAACGCCGCCGCCGACCGCCAGTTCCCCGAGACCGGCGGCGACACGCTGGCCGGAACGCTGCGGTCGATCTTCGCCAATCCCTCGGCGGTGCTCTATCGGCTGCAGAACCGCGCCGCCCAGACCGGCGCCGCGCGCGAGGATCTGGTGACCCGGCGCGGCCATGTGCGGCTGGCGGTGCACCGGATGGGCGAGCGCGGCTTTCTGTGGCGGATCGAGGATATGTCCGAGCGGCCGCATGCCGCGCGCGGCGCCGAGGCGCTGCCGCTGCCGCTGATCACGCTGGGGCGGGCGGGGGCGGTTCTGTTCATGAACGAGGCCGCCCGCAGCCTGGCGGGACAGCGGGTGAAATCGGTCGACCGGCTGTTCCCGGCGCTGCCGCTGCGCCCCGGCAAGGTCAACGTAATGTCCACCGCCGACGGGTTGCGCGACGTGCTGGTCGCCGAATTCACCAGCGCCGGCGGCCGCAGCGAGCTGTTCCTGATGCCGGTCGTGGGCGATCTGGGCGCGGCGCAGGCCTCGGGCTTCGACACGCTGCCGGTGCCGATGCTCAAGGTGGCGCCGTCGGGCCGCATCCTCGCCGCCAACCGGCAGGCCGAGGATCTGCTGGGC
>JBFXGQ010000205.1:0-7741 GCA_050177915.1 Pseudodonghicola sp.
TCCCCAAGGGCTGTTTCAGCGATATCGTCACCAGCCTGCTGCCGTTCTGGCAGGGCGCGCGCTTCTGGGTGATGGCGCGGCCGCTGTCGGGCTTTGCCGAGACCTTCTCGCAATATATCGGCGAGCTTCAGCCGGGCGGCGGCAGCGACCGGCCGGAAACCGATCCGCGGGCGCAGGCGGTGCTCTTCGTGGTCGAGGGGCAGCTGAGCCTGACCATCGGGGGCAGGGCGCATGACATGGCGACGGGCGGCTATGCCTATATCCCCGCCGGCGCCAGCTGGAGCCTGCGCAACCCCGGCCATGGCCCGGCGCGGTTCCACTGGGTGCGCAAGGCCTATCAGCCGGTCGAGGGGCTGGCGGCGCCGGAGGCCTTCGTCACCAACGAGGCCGAGGTGCCGCTGAGCCCGATGCCCGGGACCGAGGGCAAATGGGCCACCACCCGCTTTGTCGACCCGACCGACCTGCGCCACGACATGCACGTCAACATCGTCACTCTGGAGCCCGGCGCGGTGATCCCCTTCGCCGAGACCCATGTGATGGAACACGGGCTCTATGTGCTGGAGGGCAAGGCGGTCTACCGGCTGAATCAGGACTGGGTCGAGGTCGAGGCCGGCGATTTCATGTGGCTGCGCGCCTTCTGCCCGCAGGCCTGCTACGCCGGCGGGCCGGGGCGGTTCCGCTATCTGCTCTACAAGGACGTGAACCGGCATATGCCGCTGTGAGGGCTGCGCGGCTTTAGCGCCCCGGAAGCCACGTTTCGCCCGGCGCTGCCCTTCTTGTTTGCGAACGACGGCAGACAATATCGGCTTAAGAAAAACAACGCCCGCCATCTCCTCGGATGGCGGGCGCCGCTGGTTCTGACTGGCGCTCAGGCGATTATTCGCCGGCCAGCGATCCCTTGCCATGCCCGGCCAGTCCGCCCGACACCTCGTCGGTGGCTTCCTCGGCCAGTTCCTCCGGCAGGATCAGGTTCATCACGATGGCGATCAGCGCCGCCGGCAGGATGCCCGACGAGCCGAGGATGCGCAGCGTATCCGGCAGGTGCTGCAGCGCGTTGGGCGCGCCGGCGGGCAGGTTCATCACCTCCAGCTGCAGCCCCAGCCCGAAGGACAGGGCGACGGCGAAGATCACCATGTTGCGCCGGTTCCAGTTGACGTCCGACAGCATCGAGATGCCCGAGGCCACCACCATGCCGAACATCACGATGACGCCGCCGCCCAGCACCTCGATCGGCACCGTGCGGATGACGCCGCCGACCTTGGGCACCAGGCCGCAGATGATCAGGAAGATCGCGCCGATGGTGACCACATGGCGGCTCATCAGCCCGGTCATGGCGATCAGGCCGACGTTCTGGCTGAACGAGGTATTGGGCAGCGCGCCGAACAAACCGGCGATGGCGGTGCCGAAACCGTCGGCATAGGTGGCGCCGGCGATCTCCTTGTCGGTGGCCTCGCGGCCGGCGCCGCCCTTGGTGATGCCGGAGACGTCGCCCACCGTCTCCACCGCCGAGACGAAGGCCATCAGGCAGAAGCCGATGACGGCGGCGGCCGAGAATTCGAACCCGTATTTGAACGGCTGCGGCAGGGCGAAGACGGCGGCGTTGTTCCAGCTGCCGGCGATCTTGGCCACCGGCAGCATACCGACCAGGATGCAATAGACATAGCCCACGATGATGCCGATCAGCACGGCCGAGATCGACAGCATGCCGCGGGTGAAGAATTTCACCGCGAGCGTGACGAAGATCACCACCAGCGCGGCGGACCAGCTGAGCAGCCCGCCATAGCTGGCCGCGCCGCTTTCCTTGGCCGGCACGCCGCCGGCGGCATATTCGATGCCGACCTTGACCAGCGCCAGACCGATCATGGTGACCACCAGCCCGGTGACCAGCGGCGGCAGGGCAAAGCGGATCCTGCCGATCACGGTGCCGAGCAGCGCATGGAACAGCCCGCCGATCAGCACGCCGCCGAACAGCGCCGCCAGCGCATCCACCCCCTTGCCCGCCACCAGCGGGATCATGATCGGGATGAAGGCGAACGAGGTGCCCTGAACCACCGGCAGGCGCGACCCCACCGGGCCCATGCCGATGGTCTGGAACAGCGTGGCGATGCCGGCGAACAGCATCGACATCTGGATCATGTAGAGCAGTTCCGGAAAATCCGGCGAGTTGGAGCCGAAGCCGAAGCCGGCGGCGCCCGCCACGATGATCGCCGGCGTGACGTTCGACACGAACATCGCCAGCACATGCTGGATGCCCAGCGGGATCGCCACGGCGAGCGGCGGGGTATAATTCGGATCGCGTCTCTGTTCGGCGCTGCCGATGCTGTCGGCCATTCTCTGTCCCTCCTTGTGGGTGCCGGGTGCGGCCCGGTCGGTGTTATTGGTCTTCGGTCTGGGTCTTTCGGCCCGGCGCGACGGTATAGGGGGCGTCGAACCAGTATTCTTGCAGGTTGTCGCGCGGATCGCCGGCGGCAGCGATCCGGTCGACCACCGCGAACAGCCCCGGCGGCGCCAGCGGGGTCAGCACCCCGTGCCAGGTGTTTCTCAGCAGGTTGATCCCCTGTCCCGGGGCGGTCAAGAACGCACGCGGCCTGGCCGGCCTGCCGCCGTCGTCTGCCGCGACAATGACCAGAAACGATGTCGGGCTGAGCGGAATGAAGGCCTGGCTGCCCAGCGGATGGCGCTCCATCATCTCCAGCCGGTAGGGCAGGGCGCGCGGCACCGCATCGAACAGGCTGATGCCGGCGCGGCCGCCGTCGAACTCCAGCCGCGCCAGATCGTCGTGCCGGCCGCAGAGCCCCTGATTGATGATCTTGTCGGGCGCGCCCTTCAGTTCGATCACATCGCCGAAGGCGGCGAAGGCCGCCGCCGTCAGCGGCTCGGTCAGGATATGTTCCCCGTGAAACATTTCGCCGGTCACGGCAGCAGATCCGCCAGCCGCAGCCCGGCGATGCGTTCGACCTGCTTGCAGGCCTCGGCGAATTCCGTCGCCTGATCGTTGTCGATCCGGCGCTCGAAGGCGGCGAGAATGCCGGCCTTGTCGTGGTCGCGCACCGCGATGATGAAGGGAAAGCCGTGCTTTTCCACATAGGCGGTGTTGAGCTCGGTGAACCGCGCGCGCTCCGCATCGGTCAGCGCGTCGAGCCCGGCGCTGGCCTGTTCGGCGCTGCTTTCCGCCGTCAGCCGCTTGGCCACGGCCAGCTTGCCGGCCAGATCGGGGTGGGCGCGCAGCACGCCCAGCCGTTCGTCGTCGCTGGCGCTGCGGAAGGCACGACAGAGCGCATTGTGAAGCCCGACCGCGCTGTCATGCGCCGGGCCCAGCTCCAGATCGAAGGCGCGCTCGGCGATCCAGGGCGAATGTTCGAAGATGCCGCCGAATTTGTCGACGAAAGCGGCGCGCGCCATCCGGCTCGGCCGCTCCCAGCGCTGATGCGGATGGGTCTCGGCCCAGTGCCGGGCGATGTCGATCCGGCGCGGGGTCCAGACGTCCTCGAACTCGCCGATATAGTCGATGAAGCGTTTCAGCCCCGCCAGTTTTCCCGGCCGGCCGATCAGCCGGCAATGCAGGCCGATGTTCATCATCTTCGGCGTGCCCGCCTGACCCTCGGCATAGAGCACGTCGAAGGCGTCCTTGAGGTACTGATAGAACTGCTCTCCGGTGATGTAGCCCGGCGCGGTGGCGAACCGCATGTCGTTCGCCTCCAGCGTATAGGGGATGATCAGCTGGTCGCGGTCGTCCAGCTCCAGCCAATAGGGCAGGTCGTCGTCATAGGTGTCCGAGATATAGGCAAAGCCGCCCTCTTCGGCGGTCAGCCGCACGGTATTGGCGGAACAGCGGCCGGTGTACCAGCCCAGGGGGCGCTCGCCCACCACCTCGGTATGCAGGCGGATCGCCTCGGCGATCGCCGCGCGCTCCTCGGCCTCGGGCATGTCCTTGTGTTCGACCCATTTCAGCCCGTGGCTGGCGATCTCCCAGTCCGCGGCCTTCATCGCCGCCACCTGCTCGGGGCTGCGCGCCAGCGCGGTGGCAACGCCGTAGATCGTCACCGGAATGCCGGCGCCGGTGAACAGCCGGTGCAGCCGCCAGAACCCGGCGCGGGCGCCGTATTCATAGATCGATTCCATGTTCCAGTGCCGTTGGCCGGGCCACATCGCGGCGCCGGCGATATCGGACAGGAACGCCTCGGACGCGGCATCGCCGTGCAGGACGCAGTTCTCGCCGCCCTCCTCGTAATTCAGCACGAATTGCACCGCCACCTTGGCGCCACCGGGCCATTTCGCATTCGGGGGCGTCGGGCCATAGCCGCGCATGTCGCGGGGATAGCGTGTCATTATCCTGTCTCCTGCTCTGCACGAGGGCTTGTAAACCAGAAAGTTACAGCAGAGTTTCGTTTATTTTTTGAAGGTGATGTAGCCAAATTCAGGGTGCGACATGGCGCGCCTGTGCGTAAAAACAGGGCAGAGGTCTGCACTTGGGCAAAGGGGGCGGCGATGGCCGGTTATCTGACGACGCATGTTCTGGACACCGCGTGGGGCTGCCCGGCGGCGGGGATGAAGATCGAGCTGTTCCGCATCGAGGGTGAGGCGCGCCGCCTGCTCAAGACCGTCTTCACCAATGCCGACGGCCGCACCGACGCGCAGATCCTGCCGACGGCGGAGTTCGAACCGGGCACCTACGAGCTGGTCTTTCACGCCGGCGCCTATCTGGACGAGACCGGCCCGGCGCAGGAGCCGCCGCGGTTCCTCGACCTGATCCCGATCCGCTTCGGCATGGGCGAGGCGAGCCACTATCACGTGCCGCTGCTGCTGTCTCCCTACGGCTATTCCACCTATCGGGGCAGCTGATCGGGCTGTCGCGGCGCCTGCCCCGCGGTCCGGACCGTGAGTATTTGCAGCGAGAAGAAGAGGCCGGGGCCGCGCCCCGAAGTCCGGGCGGGTCTGCGTGCTTCTTCTCGCCCCAAATACTCAGACGCCGCCGGCAGGGCCGGGCGCGGCGCCGGTCATTTCAGCGCCGCATGGATGTGATCGGCCATGAAGTCGATCAGCAGCCGGGTCTTCGGGTCCTGCCGCCGGCGGTGCATATAGAGACAGGCCAGCTGGATCGGCACCGGCGGCTCGGCGCTGGCGACCGGCACCAGCGCGCCGGATTTCAGGTGATCGGCCACCTCGAACACCGGCTTCAGCACGATACCGTGACCATCGAGCGCCCAGCCGGTCAGCACATCGCCGTCGTCGCTTTCGAACGGGCCCTGAACCGAGACGCGCTGCACCCCCTCGGCGGTCTGCAACGGCCATTGGAACTCCGGCGCGCCGGGATAGCGCAGGTTCAGGCAATCGTGCTTGTCGCGCACCAGCGCCGCGCCGCTGTCGGGCATGCCGCGGCGGGCGATATAGGCGGGCGCGGCGCAGAGGATCCGCGGGCAGTCGGCGATCTTGCGCATGCGCAGGGTGGAATCCTCGGGGATGCCCAGGAAGAAGGCCAGATCCAGCCCCTCGGCCGCCAGGTCCAGCTTGCGGTCCGACAGCCGCAGCCGGATGTCGATCAGCGGGTATCGCTGCTTGAACGCCGGCAGTTTCGGCGCGATCAGCCGCCGTCCCAGCCCCAGCGGCGCGGCGATGAACAGCGAGCCGCGCGGCGTCATGGTGACGTTGGAGATCTCGGCCTCGGCCGCATCGACCGCCTCCAGGATCTTGCAGGCGCCGCGATAGAACATGTGACCCTGTTCGGTCGGGTTCAGCGTGCGCGTGGTGCGCTGGAACAGCCGCACGTTCAGGTGTTCTTCCAGCTGCGAGATCCGCGCCGAGGCGACCGCCGCCGAGATGCGCTGATCGCGGGCGGCGGCGGACATATTGCCCAATTCATAGACGCGGACGAAGGTCTGGATATTGTCCAGGTAGGCCATGGGGGACATTCTTCGTTTTTATTTGAAGCATTTTGGCGTTTTCGGCGGATACATGACAATACGCAACCGGGCTAGGTGTCGGAAAAACGCCCGAGAAGGAGGGATATGATGCAGGAACTGGCCATCATGTGGGATTGGCTCGGCTTTGCCGTGCGCTGGCTGCATGTGATCACCGCGATCGCCTGGATCGGGTCGTCCTTCTATTTCATCGCGCTGGACCTGGGGTTGCGCAAGGTGCCGCATCTGCCGGTGGGCGCCTATGGCGAGGAATGGCAGGTTCACGGCGGCGGCTTTTACCACATCCAGAAATACCTGGTGGCGCCCGAGCATATGCCGGAGCATCTGACCTGGTTCAAATGGGAGAGCTATTCGACCTGGCTCTCGGGTGCGGCGCTGCTGATGCTGGTCTATTGGGCCGGGGCCGAGCTCTATCTGATCGACGCCTCCAAGGTCGAGCTGAGCCAGTGGCAGGGGATCGCGATCTCGGCCGCCTCGCTGACCGTGGGCTGGCTGGTCTATGACGTCCTGTGCAAATCCGGGCTGGGCGACCGGCCGACGGTTCTGATGGTCCTGCTGTTCATCCTGCTGGTGGCGATGGGCTGGGGCTATAACCAGATCTTCACCGGCCGCGCCGTGCTGCTGCATCTGGGCGCCTTCACCGCGACGATCATGACCGCCAATGTGGCGATGATCATCATCCCCAATCAGAAGATCGTGGTGGCCGACCTCAAGGCCGGGCGCACCCCGGATGCGAAATACGGGCGGATCGCCAAGCTGCGCTCGACCCATAACAACTATCTCACCCTGCCGGTGGTCTTCCTGATGCTGTCGAACCACTATCCGCTGGCCTTCGCCACGGAATACAACTGGGTGATCGCGGCGCTGGTGTTCCTGATGGGGGTGACGATCCGGCATTACTTCAATACCCGCCATGCCCGCGCCGGCAATCCGACCTGGACCTGGGTGGTGACCGCGCTGCTGTTCCTTGCCATCATGTGGCTGTCGATGGCGCCCTTGCAGCAGGACAGCTACGACGACAGCGAGGCGCGGGCGCTGAACCGGGTCGAGACCGCCTTTGCCGAGGCAGAGGGCTTTGACGAGGTCGCCGACATCGTGATGAGCCGCTGTTCGATGTGCCACGCCCGCGAGCCGGTCTGGGAGGGGATCCGCCGCGCCCCTAAGAACGTGCTGCTGGAGACCCCGGCCGACGTCGCCCAGCATGCGCGGCTGATCTTCCTGCAGGCCGGTGCCAGCCAGGCGATGCCGCCGGCCAACCTGACCTGGATGGAGCCGGAGGAGCGCGCCAAGATCGTCACCTGGTACGGGGCCGGCGCCTCCAGCCTGCCGCTGATGCTGGCGGCGAACTGAGGCCCGAGCGGCCAGACCGCCCCATCGCCCCGGCGGGCGCCGCCCCTCTCGTCACGCAAGGAAACGCTGGACCGCTCCGCCCGGCCGCATCACTCTGCGGTTGAGAGAGGAGCCCTGAATGACCGATTTGCCCAAGCCCGGCACCCGCCCGTGGCATACGTTCTACAGTCCCGGCGTGCGCGCCGACTACGTCCCGCCCGAGACCACGCTGACCGAGATGATGGCTGAGGCCTTTGCCGCCCACGGTCCCCGCGTGCTGATCGAATACGCGGGCGAGGAGATCACCTATGACGAGATGCAGGCGCGCGCGGCGCGGGCGGCATCGGCCCTGCGCGCCGCGGGCCTGCGCCCCGGCGACCGGCTGGCGCTGCATCTGCCGAATTGCCCCTGGCATCCGGTGTTCTTCTTCGCCGCGATGACCGCGGGCCTTGCGGTCACCCATTTGAGCCCGCTCGACGCCGCCGAGGAGATCG
>JBFXGQ010000206.1:0-7733 GCA_050177915.1 Pseudodonghicola sp.
TGGTGCCGTCACGAACCCACTCCACCTCGATGCCGGGGTTGGCGGCCATGAAGGCGTCGACGGTCTGCTGGGCGTCGGCATTGGGCTGCGAGGTATAGAGGGTCAGCGTTTCAGCCTGGGCGCCGAAGGGCACGGCCAGGGCGAGGAGGGCGGCGAGGCGCAGTTTCATCAGGAGCTCCTATGTCCATATCTGCCTTTCGTTCGAAAGCCTCTGATCGGCCTCCGGCGAATGGCCCCCGGCTACAGGCGCTCCATGACAGCTGCGTGACATCTGCGCAAAAATGGAGAAAATAAAGTTCTTCCCAGACAGGCGACGGCGCGATACCCAAAATACAGTCGCACCGCGTCTTTCGAAGGAAAGTGAAATGAGCGTCTCTGACCTGGCCCGCCGCAGAGATCTGATCGTCAACCTGCTGTCGATCCACGGCACGCTGTCGGCGGCCGAGCTGTCGGACCGGCTGGAGGTCTCGGTGCAGACCGTGCGCACCGATCTGCGCGAGCTGGACGAACAGGGGGTAATCCGGCGGCGCCATGGCGGTGCCAGCCTGAGCCAGAGTTCGGAGAATATCGGCTATCAGCCGCGGCTGGCGATCTCGCGCGATGAAAAGGCCCGGATCGGCCGGGCGGTGGCCGGGCTGATCCCGGATGGCGCCAGGCTCGCGCTCGGCACCGGCACCACCGCCGAGGAGGTCGCCCGCGCGCTGGTGAGCCGCGAGAACCTCTTCGTGGCGACCAACAACATCCACGCGGTGCTGGCGCTGCGCCCGGCGCCGGGGATCACCGTGCATCTGGCCGGCGGCAAGGTGCGGCTGCGCGATCTCGACATCATCGGCGCCGAAAGTCAGGAGTTCTTCGGGCAGTTCCGTCTCGACACCGCGGTGTTCAGCTGCGGCGGCCTGTCCCCCGAGGGCGACGTGATGGACTTCAACGCCGAGGAGATCCGGGCGCGGCGGGCGATCTCGGGCTGCGCAGAACAGACCATCCTGATTCTCGACAGCACCAAGATCGGCCGCCCGGCGCCGCTGCGGCATGCCAAGCTGTGGGACTATGCCGTCGTGGTCCATGGCGGCACGATGCCAACGGAGATCGCGGCCGCCTGCGCCCGGGCCGGCTGTCGGCTGGTGGCGGTCTGACCGCCCTACCCCCGCCGCAGCAGAACCGGAAACCAGTCCTCGCGCAGCCGCTGGCCGGGCTGCATGTCATGCCCCGGATAGGGCGGCGAGGTGCGGCCGGGGCGCTCGACATAGCGCGCGTCCTCGCCCACCAGCCGGATCGAGAAGGCCCGCCGCCGCGCCGTGCTGGTATTGCCGCGGGCGCCGTGCAGGGTGCGATAGTTGAAGGCCACCGCGTCGCCCGGCTCCATCGCAAACTCGACGATGCGCATGCCCTCGGCCTCGGGGTCGGGTACCGGCATGTACTGGCCCTCGTCGGCAAAGAACCCTTCCTCGCTGACCCAGCGGGTCGGCAGCACTTCCTTGTCCCACAGGTGTGACCCCGCGACACAGCGCAGCGTCGCCTCGCGCACCGGGTCGAGCGGCGACCAGAAGCTGATCGTCTGCCGCCCCTCGACGAAGTAATAAGGGCCGTCCTGGTGCCAGGGCGTCGCCATCGAGGTGCCGGGTTCCTTGACCAGCACGTGATCGTGGAACATCTGCACCAGGTCCGAGCGCATCAGATCGGCCGCCACCTCGGCCACCGGAGAGCGTTCGACCACCTCGACGAACTCGGGGATCCGCTGCCAGTTGCAGTAGTCGTCGAAGAACCGCCCGGTCTGCCCCGCCTTCTCGTTGTTCGAGGCATAGGGGCCGGGGTCGGCCATATTCGCCTCGATCCCCCGCCGCAGGGTATCGACGTGATCGGCGAACAGCCCCTTGACCAGCACGACGCCGTCGCGCTGGAAGCTGTCGATCATCTCGGGGGTGACGAGGGGATGGGTCACGGGGGCTCTCCTTGCCGGCGTGCGGACGCTACGAATTCAGGATGGAACGCAGGCGGCGCGCCGGGGCGGCCTCGGCCGGGCTCAGGCCTTGCGGCGCAGGCGGATCACCACCTCGACCGCGGCGATCTCGGCCCCCTCGGGCGCGTCGGGCAGGCAGGCGATCAGCAGCTGATCGGCCGGCGCGTCGGACAGGCGGCCGTCGTCCTCCCAGTAGAAATGCGGGTGATCGTGGGTATTGGTGTCGAAATAGCTCTTCGATCCGTCGACCGTGATCTCGTTCAGCACGCCGGCCTCGCAGAAGGCGCGCAGCGTGTTGTAGACGGTGGCCAGCGACACCGCGGCCCCCTTGGACTTGGCGGCCTCGAACAGGCTTTCGGCGGTGACGTGGCGGTGCTGCCCGTCGCCGATCAGCAGTTCGGCCAGTGCCATGCGTTGCCGCGTCGGGCGCAACCCGGCTCGCGACAACCAGGCCGTCGCGTATTCCGTTTCCGTGGCATATGCCGTCGCGTCCGACGTCATTTTCGGCTCCGTTGGTCGTGATGACCAGATATATAGGCGCGGGAACCCGCGAAACACAAATGATTTTCAGTCGCAACAGTCCCCCGCCGGGCCCGCAGCACGCCCGCAGCGTCCGATGCGCCCAAAGCGCACGCCGCGGCCAGCACACTTGCAGGACCCTTCCGCGCGGTGCTAGAGGGACCCAAATGTATC
Source organism: Pseudodonghicola sp. (assembly GCA_050177915.1). Classification (GTDB taxonomy): domain Bacteria; phylum Pseudomonadota; class Alphaproteobacteria; order Rhodobacterales; family Rhodobacteraceae; genus Pseudodonghicola. Next base: position 2,651 of record JBFXGQ010000206.1, read on the forward strand.
ACGCGCCAAAGGAGACGCGGCAGGATGGCCCAATACGCCAGCAGCTTTGACAAAGAGGACTTGCTGAAATGCGCAAGGGGGGAGCTTTTCGGCCCCGGCAATGCGCAGCTGCCCGAGCCGCCGATGCTGATGATGGACCGCATCACCGAGATCAGCGGCGACGGCGGGCTCCATGGCAAGGGTCATGTGGTGGCGGAATTCGACATCAACCCCGACCTGTGGTTCTTCAAGTGCCATTTCCCAGGCAACCCGATCATGCCCGGCTGCCTGGGCCTGGACGGCCTGTGGCAGCTGACGGGCTTCAACCTGGGCTGGCGCGGCTGGACCGGCCGCGGCTATGCGCTGGGGGTCGGCGAGGTCAAGCTGACCGGCATGGTCCGGCCCGACCGCAAGATGCTGACCTATCATGTGGATTTCACCAAGGCCATTCAGACCCGCCGCCTGACCATGGGCGTCGCCGACGGCCGGGTCGAAGCGGATGGGGAGACCATCTATCTGGTCAAGGACATGAAAGTCGCCCTGTCCGAAAGCTGAGACCCGCAAGGGGAAGGAGAGCGCCATGCGCCGTGTCGTCGTCACCGGTCTGGGGATCGTCTCCTCGATCGGAAACAATGCCGAAGAGGTCACCGCTTCGCTGAAAGCGGGTCGTTCGGGGATCGAAGCCGTGCCGGATATGGCCGAACACGGCTTTCGCAGCCGGGTCGCCGGCACGCTGAAGCTGAACGTGGCCGATCACGTGGACAAGCGCACCCTGCGCTTCATGGGACCGGGCGCGGCCTATGCCCATATCGCCATGGCCGAGGCGATCGCCGATGCCGGGCTTGAGGAGGCCGATATCGTCAACCCGCGCACCGGGCTGGTCGCGGGATCGGGCGGGCCGTCCACCAGCGCGCTCTTTGCCGCGCATCAGACCGTGCTGTCGACCGGCGCCACCAAGCGGATCGGGCCCTTCGCGGTGCCGAAATGCATGTCCTCGACGATCTCGGCCAACCTGGCCACCGCCTACAAGATCAAGGGCATCAACTATTCCATCACCTCGGCCTGCTCGACCTCGCTGCATTGCATCGGCAATGCCGCCGAGCAGATCATGATGGGCAAGCAGGACGTGATGTTCGCCGGCGGCGGCGAGGAGCTGGACTGGACCCTCAGCTGCCTGTTCGACGCCATGGGCGCGATGTCCTCGAAATACAACGACACGCCCGAAACCGCCTCGCGCGCCTTCGACGCCGGCCGCGACGGCTTCGTGATCTCCGGTGGCGGCGGCATCGTCGTGCTGGAAGAACTGGAGCATGCGCTGGCGCGCGGCGCCAGGATCTATGCCGAGGTGACCGGCTTTGCTGCCACCTCGGACGGTCACGACATGGTCGCCCCCTCGGGCGAGGGCGGCGAACGGGCGATGCGGCTGGCGCTGGCCACCCTGCCCGAAGGCCGCAAGGTCAGCTATATCAACGCCCATGGCACCTCGACCCCGGTCGGCGATGTCGGCGAGGTCGAGGCGGTGCGCCGCGTCTTCGGTCAGGGCAGCACGCCGCCGATCAGCTCGACCAAGTCGATGACCGGCCACGCCCAGGGCGCCGCCGGCGCGCTGGAGGCGATCTTCTGTCTGCTGATGCTGCGCGACGACTTCATCGCGCGGTCGATCAACGTTGAAACGCTGGACCCGGCGATCGAGCCGTCCGAGATCGCGCTGGAAACGGTGATGGATGCCGGGCTGGACAGCGTCATGACCAACAGCTTCGGCTTCGGTGGCACCAACGGATCCATGATCCTGTCGAAATATCACGGATAATGCAGAACATGTCAGACCTACTGAAGGGCAAACGCGGGCTGATCATGGGCGTCGCCAATGACCGCTCGATCGCCTGGGGCATCGCCAAGGCCATGCACGAGGCGGGCGCGGAACTCGCCTTCACCTATCAGGGCGAGGCCTTCGGCAAGCGGCTGGAACCGCTGGCGGCGCAGGTCGGCTCCGACTTCATGGTCGATGTGGATGTCACCGACGACGCCTCGCTCGACACCGGGTTCGAGGCGCTGGCGGCGCGCTGGCCGACCATCGACTTTCTGGTCCATGCCATCGCCTATTCCGACAAGTCGGAACTGACCGGGCGGATCCTGAACACCAGCCGGGCCAACTTCAAGAACTCGATGGACATCAGCGCCTATTCCTTCATCGAGGTCGCCCGCCGGGCGCATCCGCTGATGAAGGACAACGGCGGCACGCTGATCACGCTGACCTACCAGGGCTCGACCCGGGTGGTGCCGAACTACAACGTGATGGGCGTGGCCAAAGCGGCGCTGGAATCGATCACCCGCTATCTGGCCAATGACCTCGGCCCCGACGGCATCCGCGTCAACGCGATCTCGCCCGGACCGATGAAGACCCTGGCCGGGGCCGCCATCGGCGGCGCGCGCAAGACCTACAAGTTCACCGAGCAGAACGCGCCGCTGGGCTCCAACGCGACGCTCGAGGCCGTCGGCGGCACCGCCGTCTACCTCGCCTCGGAAGCCGGCGCCTTCACCACCGGCGAGATCATCCGCGTCGATGGCGGCTATCACGTGCTGGGCATGCCGCAGCCGGCGAACCTCTGACCGGCGACCAGCAGACAAGACACTCGAGCAGTCAAATACGGGCGCGGGCGGATCAGATCCCCCGTGCCCGTTCCATTTCCGCCACCAGCAGCGCGACCAGATCGGCGGCCGGCATGGCCCGCGCCAGCGGCGCCCCCTGCCCGGCCCATTGCGCACCGAAACCGGCCTCTCCGGCCGCCTTGGCAGCCGCGTTCAGCGCCTTTCCGGCATCATAGGCGATCGGATAGGCCGGCGGCTGCGCCTGCGGGTGCGCCTCGGCCCATTCGGTGAAGCGATTCGCCAGACAGCGCGCCGGCCGCCCCGAGATCGCCGCCGTCATCCGGGTATGCGCCGCCCCCGCCCCCATCAGCGCCGCGCGATAGGCGGCATCGGCGGCGCTTTCGTCGCAGCCGATGAAGGCGGTGCCAAGCTGCGCCGCCGCCGCCCCCGCCGCCAGCGCCGCGGCGATGCCGCCGCCGGTCATGATGCCGCCGGCCGCGATCACCGGCACCGCCAGATCGCGGGCCAGGATCTGGGTCAGCGCCAGCGTGCCCAGCCGGTCGTCATGCGCCGCGGGATCGAAGATGCCGCGATGGCCGCCGGCCTCGAAGCCCTGCGCCACCACCGCATCGACGCCCGCCGCCGCAACCGCCCGCGCCTCGGCCGGGTCGGTGGCGCTGGCCAGCAGCACGATGCCGGCGTCGCGCAGCGCCGCGATGCGCCGCGCGTCGGGCAGGCCGAAGTGGAAGCTGACCACCGCCGGGCGCTCCTCCAGCAGCATGGCCAGCATGGCGTCATCGACCAGAAAGCTGCGATAGATCTCGGACAGCGGCGCGGGCGGTTGCGCGCCGAACCCCGCGAAGAGCGGCGCCAGCGCCGCCAGCCAGTCGGCCTCGCGCCCGGCATCGGCCCGCGCCGGCGCGTGACAGAAGACATTGACGTTGAAGGGACCCGCGGTCGCGGCGCGGGTCTCGCGGATCATGGCGCGGGCCTGTTCGGGGCTGGCCGCACCGACGCCCAGCGCGCCCAGACCGCCGGCCTCGGCCACCGCCGCCGCCATCGCCGGGGTCGACACCCCGGCCATCGGCGCCTGCAGGATCGGCCAGCGCAGCCCGATCCGTTCCGTCAGCACAGTCTGCATCGCCACCTCCCCCGGCTTTTCCTCCGCCGCCACAGAACCGCGCGACAGGGCGCGGCGCAAGGGGGCTCAGTCGTCCCGCATGGCTTTCTCCGCCGTCTCGCGCAGCCGCTGCAGATCCTTGAGAAAGGCCTCGGCATCGCCGAATTCGGCGAAATCGGTGTAATGCTCATGCGCGCCCTCGACCCGGCGGGCGTGCTTGATCGGGCACCAATAGGCCTCGGTCCGCGCGGCGATCTCGCGCACATAGCCAATGAGCCCGTTGCAATAGCCGCAATAGACGCAGTTCAGCTTTTGCAGCCCATTCAGATAGGCCAGCTGATGACGATCGACGGCGATGTAATCGGCGCGGCGGACCTTCTCCAGCCTGTAGACCGGGAAACAGACGGCCTGATAGAGCGAGACGAAGAGGTCGAGCAGCACGAAGGGGACGATCAGCGCGTAGATCACCGGCGCGGTGAGCACCAGCAGCAGCCGGGTATGCGACAGAAAGCTCAGCCAGTCTTCGCGCAGCGCGCGGTGGTGGCGGCGCATCTCGGTGTCGAATTCCACCCGGCCGCGTTCGACGCGATAGCGGAACTCGCTCCGGCGTTCCTCGATCTCGGCCTGCATCGCCTCCTCAAGCTCGCGGAGGCGGCGCAGCAGTTCCGGTAACCGTGTCGACATGGCAAATCCTCCGCGCGGGCCCTCGGTCCGTATCCTGCGCATATCAGCACAGAGCGCGACCGAGAGCCATGCCGGAGTGCCGGCAGCCTTGCGGGTTGCCTTACGGGTTGATCGCCACCAGCTCGATGGCGAAGGTCAGGTCCTGACCGGCCAGCGGATGATTAGCATCCAGCGTCACCGTGGCCTCGTCCGCCGCCACCACGGTGACCGGCACCACCTGCCCCTGCGGCGTCTGCATCTGCAGCTGGGTGCCGGGATCGAGCGGGATGTCGTCGGGAATACCCTCGCGCGGGACGGCCTGGCGGGCGTCGGGGTCGATCGGCCCATAGGCCTGATCGCAAGGCACCTCGACGGTCTTGGCCTCGCCCAACGCCATGCCGGGCAGCGCCACGTCGAGCCCGGGAATGATCTGCCCCGAGCCGACGGTGAATTCCAGCGGCTCGCGGCCTTCGGAACTGTCGAACCGGCTGCCGTCCTTCAGCGTTCCCGTATAGTGGATGCGGACTGTGTCTCCGGTCTTAACTGTGGTCATGAAAGCTCCGATCGCTGGCGTGAGTTGAGCGGCCCAACCTAGGGGCTGTGCCCCGGATGTAAACCCGATGGGGCGGGAAACCCCGTCCCGCGCCCCCCCACACAGGCCCGTCCCAAGCCCGAGCGACCGGGCGCATCGCCCCGTTCCCCCTCCGCGGTGCTGTGCAACTCAGCCGCCGA
>JBFXGQ010000207.1:0-7688 GCA_050177915.1 Pseudodonghicola sp.
CAGCTCGAAATGCTCCTTCGGCGCGAAGTCGAAGCTGCGCGGGGTGCCCCAGCGATGCAGTTCGACATTGTCGTTCTCGTCGGCGCCCTGCGGCACGTCCTCGGCCGGCAGGTTGGGGATGCCGGCCAGCATCGCGGTCAGCTGCGCGTCCAGCTCCTTGGCCTCGGCCTGCATGGCGGCGACCTGTGCCTTCTTGTCGGCGACCTCGGCGCGCAGCCGCTCGAACTCGGCCTCGTCGCCCTTGGCCTTGGCGGCGCCGATCGCCTTGGCGGCCTTGTTCTGTTCGGCCTGCCCGGTCTCGGCCGCCAGGATCCTGGCCCGGCGCGCCTCGTCCAGCGCCAGCAGCTCGGACGACACCGGAGCATCCCCCCGACGGGCAAGCGCGGCGTCGAACGCCTGCGGGTTCTCGCGGATGGCACGGATGTCATGCATGGGGGAAGCTCCCTGAAACGGTGTGAATCGTAGCGGCCTTATGCAACATGCGTAACGAAAGCGGTAGAGGCGGGGGACACGTCTGCCGAAGTGATGCCGAATGGCCCGGCTGTCGCCCGCCCGCCGCGCTCTCCCGCGCGATCCCGGGGGGCGAGGGGGAGAAGGGCGCGCGAAAGCGGGGGCGGGGCGGTGGCCGGTGCGGTGCCGGTTGCCCTCACGGGAATGTAGGTTTGGCCCGGGGCGGGCGCACCATTCGCCGCCTTGCAAACCCCCCTGTCACCGCATAGGTTCCCGGCAACCCGCGGGGGCCGCCCCGCCATTTCTGACCAAAGGAACATCCCCATGGACGCAGGCGCAATCGGCCAGTTTCTCCCGCTCATCCTGATCTTCGCAATCATGTATTTCCTGCTGATCCGTCCGCAGCAAAAGAAGGTCAAGGACCATCAGGCGATGGTCGAGGCGCTGCGCCGGGGCGATCAGGTGGTCACCCAGGGCGGCCTGATCGGCAAGGTCAGCAAGGTCAAGGAAGATGGCGAGCTGGAAGTCGAGATCGCCGAGGGCATCAAGGTGCGCGTCGTCAAGGCGACCATCGCCCAGGTGCTGAGCAAGACCGAGCCGGCGAAATAAGGCTGCCCATCTAACCCACTGAAAAGGCTGGGCAATGCTGCATATTGATCTTTGGAAGCGGGTGCTGATCTGGCTGCTCTGCGCCGCCGGTGTTTTCCTGGCCCTGCCGAATGCCTTCTATTCGCGGGTCGAGCAGGCCAATGACGCCCGCATCGCCATCGAGAAGTCGGGCGCCACGCCCGAGCTGGAGGCACAGGCGGCGCGCTGGCCGTCCTACCTGCCCTCGGATCTGGTCAACCTCGGCCTCGATCTGCGCGGCGGCGCCCATCTGCTGGCCGAGGTTCGGGTCGCCGATGTCTACAAGTCCCGGATGGAGGCGCTCTGGCCCGAGATCCGCGATGCGCTGCGCCCGGAGCGGGACACGGTGGGCACCATCCGGCTGCAGCCCTCGCCCGACGATCAGCTGCGCATCCGGATCAGCAAGCCGGAAAACATGGCCCGTGCGCTGGAAGTGGTGCGCGGGCTGGCGCGTCCGATCCAGTCGCTGACCGGCGCCGGCTCGACCGACATCGTGGTGTCGGGCGACAACGGCGAGATCGTGGTCAGCCTGTCGGAAGCCGAGAAGCTGGCCACTGACGACCGCACCGTGCGCCAGGCGCTGGAGATCGTCCGTCGCCGCATCGACGAGGTCGGCACCCGCGAGCCCACCATCCAGCGGCAGGGCACCGACCGGATCCTGATCCAGGTGCCCGGCATCGGCAGCGCCGCCGAGCTCAAGGCGATCATCGGCACCACCGCGCAGCTGACCTTCAACCCGGTGGTCAGCCGCGGCACCGATGCCGAGGCCGCCGCCGGCGTCGGCAACAAGGTGATCCCGGCGCTGAACGAGACCGGCGTCTATTACACCGTCGAATCCGTCCCCGTCGTCACCGGCGAGGAGCTGGTCGACGCGCAGCCCAGCTTCGACCAGAACGGCCGCCCGGCGGTGAGCTTCCGCTTCAACACCACCGGCGCGCGCAAGTTCGGCGATTACACCCGCGACAATATCGGCAGCCCCTTCGCCATCGTTCTGGATGACGAGGTGATCAGCGCGCCGGTGATCCAGGCCCATATCCCCGGCGGTTCCGGCATCATCACCGGCAATTTCACCGTCGAGGAGAGCACCAATCTGGCGGTGCTGCTGCGCGCCGGCGCCCTGCCGGCGGGGCTCGATTTCCTCGAAGAGCGCACCATCGGCCCGGAACTGGGGCAGGACAGCATCGACGCAGGCAAGGTCGCCACCGGCGTGGCCTTTGCCGGCGTGCTGGTCTTCATGGTGCTGGCCTACGGGCTGTTCGGCATCTTCGCCAATATCGCGCTGATCCTGAACATCGCCATGATGTTCGGCCTGCTGTCGCTGATCGGGGCGACGCTGACGTTGCCCGGCATCGCCGGTATCGTTCTGACGGTCGGCATGGCGGTGGACGCCAACGTGCTGATCTTCGAACGGATCCGCGAGGAGCTGAAGACCGCCAAGGGCCCGGCGCGCGCCATCGAACTCGGCTACGAAAAGGCGCTGAGCGCGATTCTCGACGCCAACATCACCACTTTCATCACCGCCGTGATCCTGTTTGCGATCGGCTCCGGCCCGGTGCGCGGCTTTGCCATCACGCTGGGGCTGGGTCTGATCACCTCGGTGTTCACGGCGATCTATGTCACCCGGCTGCTGATCGCGATCTGGTTCGAGCGCCGCCGCCCCAAGACGATCGAGGTATAAGATGCGACTGCGACTGGTTCCCGACCAAACCTCGTTCGACTTCTTCAGCCGCTGGAAGCTGTGGCTGGGTATCTCCGGCCTGCTGATGCTGGTGGCCTTCGGCTCCTTCGCGATGCGGGGGCTGAACTACGGCATCGACTTCCGCGGCGGCACCACCATCCGTACCGAAAGCACGGTGGCGGTGGATGTCGGCGTCTACCGCGACGCGCTGACGCCGCTGGGGCTGGGCGATGTGGTGATCTCCGAGGTCTTCGACCCCGGGTTCCGCGCCGACCAGCATGTGACGATGATCCGCATCCAGGCGCAGGACGATCAGGAGGCGGTCAGCGCCGAGATGATCCAGACCGTCGAGGACGCGCTGAAGACCGTGGTGCCGGACATCAAGTTCGTCTCGGTCGAATCGGTGGGCCCCAAGGTCTCGGGCGAGCTGGTGCAGACCGCGGTTCTGGCGGTGGTGCTGGCGATCGGGGCGGTGCTGATCTACATCTGGCTGCGGTTCGAATGGCAGTTCGCGCTGGGGGCGGTGATCGCGCTGATCCATGACGTGCTGCTGACCATCGGCATCTTTTCCGAGCTGCAGATCAAGTTCGACCTGTCGATCATCGCGGCGCTGCTGACCATCGTCGGTTATTCGCTGAACGATACCGTGGTGGTGTTCGATCGGGTGCGGGAGAACCTGCGCAAGTACAAGCAGATGCCGCTGAAGGACGTGCTGAACCTGTCGATCAACGAAACCCTCAGCCGGACGCTGATGACCTCGCTCACCACGCTGCTGGCGCTGATCGCCCTGCTGGTGCTGGGCGGCGACGTGATCCGCGGCTTCGTCTTCGCGATGACCTGGGGCGTGATCGTCGGCACCTATTCGTCGATCTTCGTGGCCTCGGCGATCCTGCTGTTCCTGGGCGTCAAGCGGGACTGGTCCAAGCCGGATCCCAAGACCTCGGGCAATCAGTTCGCCAACATTGATGCCTGAGGCGCTGAGCGCAGCCCTGGCCTTGCCGGGGCTGGGCTGGCTGGTGCTGGCGGCCTTCGTCGCCGGCGCTGTGCGCGGGTTCTCGGGCTTCGGCACCGCGCTGGTCTTCATGCCGGTGGCGGCGCAGGTGCTGCCGCCGCTCTGGGCCATCGCGGCGGTGGTGGTGATGGATGTCTTCGGGCCGGTGCCCAATATCCCCGCCGCCCTGCGCACCGCCGACCGCAAGGATCTGGGCCGGCTGCTGGCGGCCACCCTGCTGGGGCTGCCGCTCGGGCTCTGGGTGCTGCAGCTGCTGGCGCCCGAGGTGTTCCGCACCGGGGTGTCGCTGTTGGCGCTGGGGATGCTGCTCTGTCTCATCGGCGGGGTGCGCTATGGCGGCGCGCTGGGGCCGGGGCTGGTGTTCGGCACCGGCGGCATGGCCGGCTTTCTGGGCGGCGCCGCCGGCCTGCCGGGGCCGCCGGTGATCCTGCTCTATATGGCCAGCCCCAATCCGGCGCCGGTTGTCCGCGCCAGCACCATGTCCTATCTGTTCCTCTACGACCTGCTGCTGCTGGCCATGCTGGCGGTGCAGGGGGCGCTGATCGGTGTGCCGGTGGTGCTGGGTCTGATGCTGGCGCTGCCCAATCTGGCCGGGAACATGATGGGGGCGGCGATCTTCCGCCCCGGTCTGGACCGCGCCTATCGCAGCGTGGCCTATACGATCATCGCCGGTTCCGCCGTGATGGGCCTGCCGGTTTGGGGCTGAAATCTGGGGGCAAAAGATGCGTCTGAACGAAGTGGTCTATTCCGATGTCAGCCCGGTCGAGGGCTATGGCCCCGGCTTCTTCCGCATCGGTGGTGTGGTGCATGAGGGGGCGGTGCTGACCGGACCCGCCGGCACTGCCGCCTGGGCCGGGTTCGACGATGCGGCGCCGCTGCTGGCGATGGCCGGCCGGGTCGATGTGCTGTTCGTCGGCACCGGCGCCGAGATCGCCCATATTCCCGCCGCCCTGCGCCGCGCGCTGGAGGAGGCCGGGCTGGGGGTCGAGGTCATGGCCTCGCCCGCCGCCTGCCGCACCTACAACGTGCTGCTGTCCGAAGGCCGCCGCGTCGCGCTGGCGCTGCTGCCGGTCTGACCCGCGCCTGCGGAGGTCGTCGCTGCGCCGATGATCTCAGTCCGCCCCCAAGCCCGGCCTTCGCCGCCGCCCTCGACGCCTGCGTCCGCTTTCCCTGCGCGGGCGCGGAACAGCGAGGGGCGCGCCGATCACGGGAAACGCCGCCGGCCTCGCCCCTGTGGCGGAATGCGCCTTTTTCCATCCCGCGCAATCGGGTAAGCGGGACGGCATGGATTTGCGCGTGACCGATCTGACCATCGCCCGGGGCGGCGTGCCGGTGCTTGCGGGCCTCAGCTTCGTGCTGGAGCCGGGGCAGGCGCTGATCCTGCGCGGCCCGAACGGCATCGGCAAGACCACGCTGCTGAGGACCATCGCCGGACTGCAGCCGCCGGTCGCGGGCCGGGTCGAGGGGGCCGAGGACCGCATCGCCTATGCCGCCCATGCCGATGGTATCAAGCCGACCCTGACGGTGGCCGAGAACCTGCGGTTCTGGGCCCGCGTCTTCGGGTCGGGCGGCATCCAGCCGGCGCTGGAGGCCTTCGATCTCACCACCCTGGCAAACCGCCACGCCAGCAGCCTCTCGGCCGGGCAGAAGCGCCGGCTGGGGCTGGCGCGGCTCTTGGTCACCGGCCGGCCGGTCTGGGTGCTGGACGAACCCACGGTGTCGCTCGACACCCGCGCGGTCGGCCTCTTCGCCGATGCGGTGCGCGCCCATCTGGCCTGGGGCGGCGCGGCGCTGATCGCCACCCATATCGACCTCGGGCTAGAGGCGCAGGTGCTGGACGTGACCCCCTACAAGGCGCAGCTGGCGCCGATGAGCGCCGATTTCGACGAGGCCTTCCTGTGATCGCGCTGCTGCTCAGGGATCTGCGCCTGGCGGTGCGGGCGGGCGGCGGCTTCGGCCTCGGGCTCGCCTTCTTCCTGATCGTCACCGTGCTGGTGCCCTTCAGCGTCGGGCCGCAGTCGCAGCTGCTGTCCACCATCGCGCCCGGCGTGCTCTGGCTCGGCGCGCTGCTGGCCTGCCTGCTGTCGCTCGACCGGGTGCTGGCGCTCGACTGGGAGGACGGCTCGCTCGACCTGCTGGCGACCGCGCCGCTGCCGCTGGAGGCGGTGGTGACCGTCAAGGCGCTGGCGCATTGGATCACCACAGGCCTGCCGCTGGTGCTGGCCGCGCCGGTGCTGGGGGTGCTGCTGAACCTGCCGGCGCCGGGCTATGTCTGGCTGGTGGTCTCGCTCGCCGCCGGCACGCCGGCGCTCAGCGTGCTGGGTACCTTCGGCGCGGCGCTGACCGTGGGGCTGAAACGCGGCGGGCTGCTGATGTCGCTGCTGGTGCTGCCGCTCTACGTGCCGACGCTGATCTTCGGGGCCGAGGTCGCCCGCCGCGGCGCCACCGGCATGGAGACCGCGACGCCGCTGCTGCTGCTGGCCGGCATCAGCGCCGGCGCCATCGCGCTCTTGCCCTTTGCCAGCGCCGCCGTGCTGCGCGTCAATCTGCGCTGAGACTTGTGAATTGAGATGGTCCGGAGGAGGCACTAGATAGGCACCATGTCGACATCAGATAAAATGAATGCCCTCTGGTCCTATGCCAACCCCAGGAAGTTCCTGGCCGCGACCGAACGCGTGATGCCCGTCCTCTGGGCGGCGGCCGCGATCTGTCTGGTGACGGGTCTGGTCTGGGGCTTTTTCTTCACCCCCGACGATTACAAGCAAGGCTCGACGGTCAAGATCATCTACCTGCATGTGCCCTCGGCGCTGATGGCGATCAACGGCTGGCTGATGATGCTGGTGACCTCGCTGATCTGGCTGATCCGCCGCCACCATGTCAGCGCGCTGGCCGCCCGCGCCGCAGCGCCGGTGGGCGCCACCATGACGGTGATCGCGCTGGTCACCGGCGCCATCTGGGGCCAGCCGATGTGGGGCACCTGGTGGGCCTGGGACCCGCGGCTGACGTCCTTCCTGATCCTGTTCCTGTTCTACCTGGGCTATATGGCGCTGTGGGAGGCGATCGAGGACCCTGACACCGCCGCCGATCTGACCTCGGTGCTCTGCCTGGTGGGCTCGGTCTTCGCGGTGCTCAGCCGCTATGCGGTGAACTTCTGGAACCAGGGGCTGCATCAGGGCGCCTCGCTCAGCATGGACGAGAAAGAGAACGTGGCGGATGTCTTCTACATCCCGCTGCTGGTCTGCATCGCCGGATTCGTGCTGCTGTTCATCGCGCTGGTGTTCTACCGCACCGGCACCGAAATCCGCGCGCGCCGCATGCGCGCGCTTGAGGCAAGGGAAAGGGCAGGGGCATGATGCCGGACCTGGGAAAATACGCCGATACGGTGCTGTCGGCCTATGCCGCCTCGATCCTGCTGCTGGTGCTGCTGGTGGCGGTGAGCCTGTGGCGCGGCCGCAGGCTGCGCGCCGAGATGGAGGCGATGGAAGCGAGGATGCGCCGCGATGGCTAAGATCTCTCCGATGATGATCATCCCGCCGGTGATCTTCGCCGGCTTCGTGGCACTGGCCGCGATCGGCATGTTCCGCGACGACCCCGAGGCGCTGCCCTCGACCCTGACCGGCAAGTCGGCGCCGGCCGTGGCGCTCAGCGCCTTTCCCGGCCGCGAGGGGTTCGACGACGGCGCGCTGCGTGACGGCGGGGTGAAGCAGGTCAACATCTGGGCCAGCTGGTGCGCGCCCTGCCGGGTGTAGCATCCCAATCAGGCGGCGCTGGCCGCGGAGGGGGTCGAGATCCTTTGCGTCAACTACAAGGACGACGCCGCCAAGGCGGGCGCCTTCCTGGCCGAACTGGGCGATCCCTATGCCGCGCTCGGCCGCGACCCCGAGGGGCGCATGGCGCTCGACTGGGGCGTCTACGGCGTGC
>JBFXGQ010000208.1:0-7668 GCA_050177915.1 Pseudodonghicola sp.
CGCCGCGCCCCCGGCCGCGCGGCCGGGGGAACCCGGGAAAAACCGCTTGCGCCGGCGCTGAATCGCAGTATTTTCGCCCGCTCATCGGAATTAGGGTTGGACAAGGCGCAGGCCCCGGCCTAAACGCACGTCACGCCGTATCTAACGGAATCGAAACACGGCCCGCGAGACCGCTCGGGGCCCTAATCAGACAAGGGTTGAGACATGGCTGTCCAACAGAACAAAGTATCCAAGTCGCGCCGCAACAACCGTCGGTCGCATGACGCACTGGTTGCTGCAAACCCCAACGAATGCTCGAACTGCGGCGAACTGAAGCGTCCGCACCACGTCTGCCCGTCCTGCGGCCATTACGACGACCGTGAAGTCGTTGCGATGACCGACGAGATCGAACTGGACGAAGACGCGGCTTGAGCCCAGCCAGACGCATCCGCGCATGACCTCCATGCCCGACCAGATGCCTGAGCAGTCCAGCCAGCCGGCAGGACGAATCGTCATTTCGGTCGATGCCATGGGTGGCGACGCCGGCCCCGGCGTGGTGGTCGCGGGGATGGCCCATTCCGCACAGAAGAACCCGGACATCGGGTTCATTCTGCACGGGCCGGAACAACAGCTGCGCAAGCTGGTCGCGCGCCGCCGCATTCTTGCGGGGCGCGTGTCTTTTCGTGACGTGGCCAATGTGGTCACCATGGAGGACAAGCCCAGCCATGTGATGCGCCACGGCCGCGGCACCTCGATGTGGTCGACGCTCGAATCGGTGCGCGACAACGAGGCCCATGGCGCGGTCTCCTGCGGCAATACCGGCGCGCTGATGGCGCTGAGCATGCTGTGCCTGCGCAAGCTGCCCGGCGTCAGCCGTCCGGCGATCGCGGTGCTGTGGCCGTCGCGCAATGCGCAGGGGTTCAACGTCATGCTGGACGTCGGCGCCGATGTGCGCGCCGATGCGCGCGACCTGCTGCAATACGCGATGATGGGCGCCTCCTACGCCCGCAACGGCATGGACCTGCGCCGGCCGCGGATCGGGCTGCTCAACGTCGGTACCGAGCAGCACAAGGGCCGCCCCGAGCTGAAGGAGGCCCACGGGCTGATCTCGCAGGTGGCCGACAAGGCGAATTTCGACTTCGTGGGATTTGTCGAGGGCAGCGACCTGCCCGGCGACGTCGCCGATGTGATCGTCACCGACGGGTTCACCGGCAATGTGGCGATCAAGACCGGCGAAGGCACCGCCGGCATGATCGGCGAGGCGCTGCGCGAGGCGTTCCGCTATTCGCTGCTGTCGCGGCTGGCCTCGGTGCTGGCGATCACCTCGCTCAAGCGGCTGCAGAAGCGCATCGACCCCCGCCGGGTCAACGGCGGCGTGTTCCTCGGCCTCAACGGCACGGTGGTGAAGTCGCATGGCGGCGCCGATGCCACCGGGGTTTCGGCCGCGATCAAGCTGGCGTTCCACCTGGCGCAATCGGACTTCGCCGAAAAGCTGGCGGCGCGGGTTGCATCCACCGCCGGGCTTACCCAAGATGACGAGGTCCGGACAGGCAAGCCGGACGACAAAGAAAAAGACGATGAAGGGCAGGCATAACAAATGGTGAAACGTTCCGTCGTGATCGGGGTCGGCCATTACCTGCCCGAACGCGTGGTGCCGAACGCGGAATTCGAAAAGACGCTCGACACCTCGGATGAATGGATTCGCAGCCGCTCCGGCATCGAGCGGCGCCATTTCGCCGCCGAAGACGAGACCACCTCGGATCTGGCCACCTATGCCGCCCAGGCGGCGCTGGCCGACGCCGGGCTGCAGCCCTCGGATATCGACGCCATCGTGCTGGCGACCTCGACCGCCGATCTCACCTTCCCCTCCGTCGCCACCATGGTGCAGGCCCGGCTGGGCATGACCAGCGGTTTCGCCTTCGACGTGCAGGCGGTCTGCGCCGGCTTCGTCTTCGCGCTGGCCAATGCCAACGCGATGATCCTGTCGGGCCAGGCCAGGCGGGTGATGGTGATCGGGGCAGAGACCTTCAGCCGCATCCTCGACATGACCGACCGCGCCACCTGCGTGCTGTTCGGCGACGGCGCCGGCGCGCTGGTGCTGGAGGCGCAGGAGGGCAACGGCACCCCGGACGACCGTGGCGTGCTCGCCGCCGACCTCAATTCCGACGGCAGCTACCGCGAGATGCTCTATGTCGACGGCGGCGTCTCGACCACCGGCACCGCCGGCAAGCTGCGCATGCAGGGCAATCCGCTGTTCCGCCAGGCGGTGGAAAAGCTGGCCTCGACCGCCGATGCGGCGCTGGCCAAGGCGGGTCTGGGCCATGAGGACATCGACTGGATCGTGCCGCATCAGGCCAATATCCGCATCATCCAGGGCACCGCGAAGAAGCTGGGGCTGAGCATGGACAAGGTGGTGGTCACCGTGCAGGACCACGGCAATACCTCGGCCGCCTCGATCCCGCTGGCGCTGTCGGTGGGCAAGCAGCGCGGCCAGATCAAGCCGGGCGATCTGATCGTCACCGAGGCGATCGGCGGCGGGCTGGCCTGGGGCGCGGTGGTGCTGCGCTGGTAACGCAGCCCGACCGCGCTGCGCCATGCCTCCGGCGCTAAGGCGCTTTTCCGCATAACTTAGCCCCCGCAATTCATTGATATTGACAGTGAAATTGCGCTGCCCCTATTCTCGGGGAGCAAAACGGGGGATGCAATGGGCTCGAAAACTCTCACGCGGATGGATCTGAGCGAGGCGGTATTCCGCGAAGTTGGCCTGTCGCGTAACGAAAGTGCGCAACTGGTCGAAAGCATGCTGGAGCATATTTCCGACGCGCTGGTCCGGGGCGAGCAGGTCAAGATCTCGTCTTTCGGCACCTTCAGCGTGCGCGAGAAATCGGCCCGGGTCGGGCGCAATCCGAAGACCGGAGAGGAAGTGCCGATCCAGCCGCGCCGCGTGCTGACCTTCCGCCCGTCGCATCTGATGAAAGACCGCGTCGCCGACGGAAACCGGAAATAAGCGGGTTCTGAACTGATGAGCAAATCCCCGGATGCCTTCCGCACCATCAGCGAAGTCGCGGCCTGGCTGGGGATTCAGGCCCATGTGCTGCGGTTCTGGGAAAGCAAGTTCACCCAGGTGAAGCCGGTCAAGCGCGCCGGAGGGCGGCGCTATTACCGGCCTGCGGACATGCGGCTGATCGGCGGCATCAAGACCTTGCTGCATGACGACGGCATGACCATCAAGGGGGTGCAGAAGATCCTGCGCGAACAGGGCGCGGCCCATGTGGCGGCGCTGTCGCCGGCACTGGACGGCGACCATATCGAGGCGGAGATCGACGCGGGCTTTGACACCGGCTTCGAAACCGGCACCGTTATCGGCATCGACGCGGGCAGCCTCGCCGAGGGCGAGACCGAAGAGACCCGCGGCGGCACCGTTCTGGCCTTCAAGGCAAAGCCCGCCACCGCCGCCGCCCCTGCGCGCCCCGCGGCCTCTGCCGCACCGCCGGCGGGCCCGGCGACGCACCCCCCGCTGCCGCTGTCGGACATGCCGCAACCGGAACCGACCCAGCCCGAACCGCCCGAGCAGGTCACGGCCGAGCAGATCACGGCCGCAGAGACACCCGCTGAATCGCCCGAAGCGACGACCGCAGAGACGACCGCAGAGACGCCCCCTGAGACGACCGAAGCCGCCGGCAGCGACGCCCCTGCCCGGCCGGCCGCGCCCGCCGAACCGGCGGCGCTGCCCTCGTTCCTGTCGCCCTCGGGCGCCGGGTCGGCGATGGCGACACCGCCGCAACCGCCGCGCCCGCAGGTCGCCGCCACCGCGCCCCCCGCCGCGGAACCCGAGCCGCCCTATACCCCCGGGCTGCTGGGACATCTGGCTGGCATCGCGGCCATAACACCCGATCGGGCGGCGCGGATCGCACCTTTGGCGCGGGCTTTGCAGGACTGGTACGGCCGCCAGACAAAAGCCGTAAACGGATGAAGAAAATCCATGATTCCCCCTTGCCCCCGCCCGGAAAACCAGTATGAACACCCTCATGTCGGGCTATGGCGCAGCCTGGTAGCGCGTCCGTCTGGGGGACGGAAGGTCGCAGGTTCGAGTCCTGCTAGCCCGACCAATTCTACACAGCGTTACCACACAGTCTGCCGATCTTACCGGACTTACCGGAGCGGCAGGAAGGTTTCATGACAGGCGTTTGCCCCGATCACCAGATCCGCGAGATGCTGAGCAGCGGCGCGATCCGTGCCGCCGAGCCGGTGCTTGACGAACAGGTGCAGCCCGCCAGTCTGGACCTGCGGCTGGGCACCGTCGCCTATCGCATCCGCGCCTCCTTCCTCGCCGGTCAGGGCCGCACCGTGGCCGAGCGGCTGGAAGAATTCGAGATGCACCGCATCGACCTCAGCAAGGGCGCGGTGCTGGAAAAGGGCTGCGTCTATCTGGTGCCGCTGGCCGAATCGCTGGCCCTGCCCGCCGACATGACCGCGGTCGCCAATGCCAAGAGCTCGACCGGCCGGCTCGATCTGCTGACCCGCGCGATCACCGATGGCGGCTCCGAATTCGACCGCATCGCCGCCGGCTACAGCGGCCCGCTCTATGCCGAGATCTGCCCGCGCAGCTTTTCCGTGCTGGTGCGGCCGGGTATGCGGCTGAACCAGATCCGCTTTCGCCGCGGCCAGGCCATGCTGAGCGACGCCGAGCTGCGCGCGCTGCACGCCGAAACGCCGCTGGTGGACGGGCCCGCGATGATCGAACAGGGGCTGGGCTTTTCCGTCGACCTGCGGCCCGAGGGCTCGGATCTGGTGGGCTATCGCGCCAAGCCGCATACCGGGGTGATCGACCTGGACCGCATCGGCGCCTACGATCCCCGCGATTTCTGGGAGGAGATCCGCACCACCGAGGGCCAGATCATTCTGGACCCCGGCGCCTTCTACATCCTGGTCAGCCGCGAGGCGGTGCATATCCCGCCCGACTACGCCGCCGAGATGGCGCCCTATCTGGCCATGGTGGGCGAGTTCCGGGTGCATTACGCCGGCTTCTTCGACCCCGGTTTCGGCAATGCCGCCGCCGGCGGTGCCGGCGCCCGCGGCGTGCTCGAGGTGCGCTGTCACGAGGCGCCCTTTGTGCTGGACCACGGTCAGGTGGTGGGCCGGCTGGTCTATGAACGGATGTCGACGCCGCCCACCCGCCTCTATGGCGCCGGGATCGCGTCGAACTATCAGGGCCAGGGGCTGAAACTGTCGAAACACTTCCGGGCGGCCTGAACCGCCGCGGGCGCGCGCCCCCCGCCTCAGCGGGGCGCGCTGCCGCTGCGGGCCGCGCGGCGGGCCTGACGGATCTGGCGCTGGCGTTCGCGCTGCTCGGGCGTCATCTTCGCCTGAGCCTGGGCCTGAGCCTGCTCCTGACCGTGTTCTACCGCCACAGCGTCGATCGGCTCCTCCTCCACCCCGTCGTGCATGGTATGAAGCGGCACGCCGTAGCGGTCGGGGCCGGCCGGACGGCCCGGCCTTTGCTTCCTGGTCAGGTTCGAGGCGGCATTGATGCCGGCATTCACGCCGGTGTTGATCACGCGCCGCATCAGCAGGCGCAGGATCATGTTCACGATCTGATTGAGGTTCATCTCGGGCCTTCCATCGCTGCTTCTCTCTTACCTAGGGACGAAATGTGCGAATTTCAGGGCGGCGCGGGCAATTTATCCCGCGATCAGTCCTCGAACATCTCGGTCTGGCCGCTTTCCGGGCTGTTCAGATCCTCGTCGTCCTCGTCTCGCCGGCCCAGCGGCAATGTGCCCGGCGGCGGCCGGTTCTCCAGCAGACCGGCGGCGCGCAGCTCCTTCAGACCCGGCAGGTCGCGGGCGGTCTCCAGCCCGAAGTGGTCCAGGAACGCCTCGGTCACCACGAAGGTCACCGGCCGGCCCGGGGTCATCTTGCGCCGGCCGAAGCGGATCCATTCCATCTCAAGCAGCTGGTCGATGGTGCCGCGGCTGACCGAGACGCCGCGGATCTCCTCGATCTCGGCGCGGGTGCAGGGCTGGTGATAGGCGACGATCGCCAGGGTCTCGATCGCAGCGCGCGACAGCTTGCGCACCTCGACGGTCTCCTTCTGCATCAGGAATCCCAGGTCCGGCGCGGTGCGGATCGCCCAGGCGTCGCCGACGCGCACCACCCGCACGCCGCGCCCCTCGTAGCGCTTGCGCAGATGCACCAGCGCCTCGGCCGGATCGCAGCCATGCGGCATCCGCGCCTCCAGATCGCGCACGGTGACCGGCTCGGCGCTGGCGAACAGCACCGCCTCGACCATGCGCTCCTGCTCGCCCATCGGCGGGGCGTCGAACAGGGAGTCGCTCCGCGGCCCGTCGTGAGGTGGCCGATCCTGATCCGGCTCGTCGTGATGCTGCTCGTCGCTCACGGTTTTCTATCCTTCCTGCGCAGCTGGATCGGCGCGAAGGTCTCGCTCTGCCGGATCTCCATATGCCCTTCCTTGACCAGCTCCAGCGAGGCGGCAAAGGTCGCCGCCGTGGCCGAGCGCCGCCGCACCGGGTCGGTCTCCCAACCCTCGGGCAGATAGCTGGTGATATCGGTCCACTGGCCGGCAAAGCCGATCAGCGGCCGCATCCGTTCCAGCGCCTGTTCCATGGTGAAGACGTTGTCGCGGTCCATGACGAAGGGGCGAAACTCGTCGCGGGTGCGGATGCGGGCATAGCCCTGCATCAGATCCAGCAGGGTAGCCGAATAGGTCACCGTGCGGATCCGCATCACATCCTCCTGCTGGCCGCGGGCGAAGAAATCGCGCCCCTTCTGGTCGCGCGCCATCAGCCGGGCGGCGGCATCGCGCATCGCCTGCAGCCGTTCCAGCTGGAACGCCAGATGCGCCGCCAGTTCCTCGCCCGACGGTCCCTCTTCGGTGGGATCGGGCGGCAGCAGCAGCCGCGACTTCAGGAACGCGAGCCAGGCCGCCATCACCAGATAATCGGCGGCCAGCTCGATCCGCAGCGCCTTGGCCTTCTCGACGAAGGTCAGATATTGCTGCGCCAGATGCAGAACCGAGATCTTGCGCAGGTCGACCTTCTGCGTGCGCGACAGCATCAGCAGCACGTCCAGCGGGCCCTCGAACCCGTCGACATCGACGATCAGCGCCTCGGCCGCGAGGCGTTCGGTCACCGATAGCGTGTCTTCTTCAAAAAGGTCTCTATCCGCCATAGACCTGCCCGCCCATAAGGCGGGAAAGCTCGTCCTCGGCGGCCTGAATGTCAAGCGCTTCGGGCGCCTGCCGCGCCTCCAGCGCCGCCTCGGCGCGGATCTGCGCGGCCTCCGACATCTCGCCGGCGGCCTGCGCCACCTGCACACGCTCGGCCAGGGTGCCGTTGCACAGCAACACCACGTCGCAGCCCGCCCGCAGCGCCGCGCGGCTGAGATCGCCCAGATCGCCCCTCAGCGCCTTCATCGAGATATCGTCGGTCATGATCAGCCCGTCGAAGCCGATCTGGTCGCGGATCAGCCGCATCATCGGCGCCGAGATCGTCGCCGGTTCGCTGTCGATGGCGTCATAGACCAGATGCGCGGTCATCCCCAGCGGCAGGTCGTTCAGCATCCGGAAGGCGGCGAAATCGGTATCGTCCAGCTCCTCGGCATCGGCGCTGACATGCGGCAGGTCGTAATGGCTGTCCTGGGTGGCGCGGCCATGGCCGGGGATATGCTTGA
>JBFXGQ010000209.1:0-7619 GCA_050177915.1 Pseudodonghicola sp.
CTCAGCGACACGTCATGCAGCACGTCGGCCTTGTCATAGGCGGCGCGCAGCCCGCGAATTTCGATTCCAGCCATCAATCCGCTCCCAGATAGGCGTTCTGCACTTCGGGGTCCGCCGCCACCGCGGCATAGGGGCCCTCGGCGATCTTGCGGCCATAGCTCAGCACGCAGCAGCGGTCGGTGATCCGTTCGATCACCCCCATCTCGTGTTCGACGATGATGATCGACAGCCCCTCGCCCCGCGCCCGCACCGCGAGGATGTCGTCCATCAGCTGATGCGTCTCGTCATGGGTCATGCCGGCCGAAGGCTCGTCGAGCAGGATCAGCCGCGGTCCTGAGATCAGCGCGCGGCAGATCTCGATCCGGCGCCGCTCGATCATCGGCAAGGCGCCCACCGGCTGATCCATCCGGTCGGCCAGATGGCCCGAGAAGGTGCCGACCAGCTCGCGCGCCAGCCGATAGGAGGCGTCGAGCCGTTGGTTCAGCGCGCGACGGTTGATCAGGTTCGACCACAGCCCCTGATCGAGCCGTGCGGTATCGCCGATCATGATGTTGTCGTAGATCGACAGCGGCAGGCACAGGCGCGAGCGTTGGAAGGTGCGCACGATCCCGGCCTCGTAGACGGTGCGCGCGGGGGCATTGGTGATCTCTCGCCCCTCGAAGAACACCTGACCCGAGGTCGCCTTGTAGATGCCGGTCAGCACGTTGAAGCTGGTGGTCTTGCCCGATCCGTTCGGCCCGATCAGCCCGAGGATTTCGCCCGAGGACAGCGTCATCGAGAAATCGTCGAGCGCGGTTACGCCGCCGAAGCGTTTCACCAGATTGCGGAATTCCAGTAGCGGCTGGCTCATTTGACGGCCCTCCGGGTCGCGAAGAAGTTGCGCAACTGGCGCGGCAGCAGCCCGTCGGGACGGAACAGCAGCACCAGCATCACCAGGATCGAGAACAGCAGGAACCGATATTCCTGCAGCAATTGCAGCTTTTCGGGCAGCAGCACCACGATGGTCGCCGCCACCGCCGCGCCCCAGGGGCTGCCGAGCCCGCCCAGCAGGACGATCGACACCATCAGCAGGCTGTCGGAGAAGGTGAAGGAGGCCGGCGCGATGAAGGAGATCATCATGCCGTAAAGCGCGCCGCTGACCCCCAGGATCAGGTTGCCCATCAGGAAGGCGGTGATCTTGGTGCGCTTGACCGAGATGCCGAAGCAGGCGGCCGCGGTCTCGTCTAGCCGCACGGCGTCCATGTGCAGGCCGATCCAGCTGCGTTCCAGCCGGCGCATCAGCACGAAGACCAGTGCGGCAAGACCGGCGGCGAACAGCGCGTAATTGGCATAGAACGACATCTCGAAGCCGCCGATGGTGGGGGAATTGTTGAAGTCCCAGCCAAACAGCCGCATCGGTGCGACCATCAGCCCCTGCGGGCCGCCGAGGATCTCGTTCACCTCAAGGAAGGTGCGGAACAGCACGCCGAAGGCGATGGTGACCACGGCGGCATAGTGCCCGGTGGTGCGCACGATCGGCACCAGCAGCGGAATGCCCAGCACCAGCGCCACCAGCCCGCCCGCGATCAGCGTCAAAAGCGGCGGGAAGGCGTCGATCGTGCCCAGCACCGCGGCGGTATAGGCGCCGGCCCCGAAGAAGGCGGCGCCGGCGAAATTCACCATGCCGGCAAAACCGAACTGGATGTTCAGCCCCATCGCCGCGACGAAATAGAGCAGCACGGTCGTCATCATCAGCAGCGCGAAATGCGCCTGCGACAGCGCCAGGATCAGCACGATCAGCGTGGCAAAGGCCAGCCGGTTCAGCCGCGGCTCGGACTGTGCCCAGTCCCGCTGCACGCGCCGGGTCAGCCCGGTCTTGAGGCCAACGATCACCGCCACGAGGGCCAGCAGCAGCAGGCCCAGCACCTGCCAGGTCTCCTCGGCCACGATCAGCGCCCAGACATAGAGGCCCGAGGCCAGGATCACGCCCGCCCCCGCCAGCCAGGGGCGCGGACGGTCGAGGGGATTCAGGGAAATATCTGTCATGGCATCACACCCGGTCACTGGAGCGTTCGGGGATCAACCCGGTGGGTTTCCACGCCATCAGCGCGATGACGACGGCGAAGGCGAAGACATCCTTATAGGCCGAGGCGAAGGGCAGGAGCGCCGCGCCGACGGTCTGCAGCCCGGCGAAGAGAAAGCCGCCGAGGATCGCGCCATAGAGGTTGCCGAGCCCGCCGACGATCGCCGCCGAAAAGCCGATCAGCCCCAGGATCAGCCCCATGCCGAAATTGATCTCGTTGTAGTAGAGCCCGTTCATGATACCGGCGAAGGCCGCCACGCCGGAACCCAGCGCGAAGGTGGCCAGAACCACCAGCGTATAGTTGATCCCCATGATCCGGGCGGTTTCCTCATCCTGCGCCACGGCGCGGATGGCCAGCCCCAGCCGGGTCCGGTTGATCACCAGATTGAGCAGCCCGATCAGCCCCAGTCCGGCAAGCACCAGGATCACGCTGTCGGCGCGCAGAGAGAAATTGCCGATCTCGATTGCGGCATCCGGCAGCAGCGCCGGAAACGCCTTGGGGTTGGAACCGTTCGGATAGAACAGCCGCACCAGTTCGCGGATCGCGGTGCCCAGCATCAGGGTGATCAGCAAGGTGTTCAGCTGCGGCGCCTTCTTCAGCGGCAGCACCAGCCATTTGGCGATTACCGCACCGATCAGGGCGGTGGCGCCCAGACTGCACAGCAGGATGCCCAAAAGCTGCACCCAGGGGTTGGTGACGCCGATGGCCTCAAGCCCCAGCCAGGCGGTGAAGCCGATGAAGGTGCCCAGCATCAGCACGTCGCCATGACTGAACTTGATGACGTCGAGCACGCCGAAGAACAGCGTGAAGCCGACGGCAACGAGCGCGTACATCGTGCCGAGCAGGATGCCGTTCGCCAGGTATTGGGCGATCAATCCGAAATCCATCATTCCCTCTTTTCTCGAACAGGAGGCGCGGCAGGACGGGCCCGCCGCGCCCCGGGTTTGCGGGGTTATTTCGCGGCCGGAAGCTTGCGGATGCCCTTGGCGTATTCGCTGTCTTCCCAGACCACCCACTTGCCGTCCTGGGCGACATAGCCGGTGATCAGGGCGACGGTGTTCTGGCCATGATCGTCAAAGCTGATCGGCCCGGTGATCGACTGGTGATCCTGCACCTCGCCCATGTAGGCGACAATCGCCTTGCGGTCGGGGCCGACGGTTTCGACGGCGTCGATCAGCAGGTTCATCGCGGCGAAGGCGAAGGGGCCGTAGGCCTCCGGCGGGGTCGAGAAGCCGGCTTTTTCGTATTCGCTCAGGAAGAAGGCGCCGCCCGGCAGCTTCTCGGCCGGTGCGCCTTCGAGGAAGGTGATCGTGCCCTCGGCCAGATCGGCGCCCAGCCCCTCGAAGAAGGCGTCGGACTTGATCCCCGACACGCCCTCAAACGCCGCCTCGATGCCCAGCTTGTCCATCTGCTGGCGCACCCGCACGCCGCCCGGGGTCAGCCCGGCGAAGACCACGACATCGGGGTTCAGCGCCTTGACCTGGGTCAGTTCGGCGGTGAAGTCCTGCTGATCCGAGGTAACGCCGAAGGAGCCGACAACCTCGGCCCCGTCTTCGCCGAGGTATTTCGACAGATACTTGAAGTGGCCTTTGCCATAATCCGTGGTGTCGTGGATGATCGCGAAGGTCTTGTAGCCCAGTCCGGTCATCACCTTGGCGGCGGTCTCGTTCTGGTTGATCATCGTGCCGTTCACGCGGGTGATCTCGGCATAATCGTTGCCATAGGTGATATCGGGCAGCACCGCGCCCCAGATCGTCGCCGGCATGCCAAAGCGGTGATAGACATCGACCGTCCCCATCGCCACCGCCGAGCAGTAATGCGTCACCGCGCCGGCGACCTTGCGGTTGGTTGCCAGCTTGGTTGCGACCTGCACCCCGACGTTCGGCTTGCATTCGTCGTCCAGCGCTTCCAGCTCGTAGGTGTATTTCGCGTTCGGATCGGCATTGCGCAGCTTGATCGCCAGCTCGGCCGAGTTGCGTCCGCCCAGACCGACCGAGGAGTTGCCGCCCGTCAGCGGCCCGAGGAACCCGAGCTGGACCGTTTCCTTGGCCTGGGCGCCGGTGGCAAGAGCAAGGCCCGCGCAGGCGCTGGCCGCCAGCACGATCCCGTGAAACTTGTTTCGCATATTGAATTCCATTCCACTTTCCCTGAGATTGCTTGGGCGACTTGACCCACAGGAAGGTCCTGCCTCAAAAAATTGAATTAGGTTCAACTTTTTGGGAATTTCGGATCGAAAATTGAACAAGTGTCATGCCGCGATGAATTTGTAGGCGGAGTTCGGTCGCATGAGCATGGATATTGAGCGCTCCGGGGACGCTGGCGCTGACAGCCCCCTCGAGTCAGCCCCGCGCACGATGTCGGATCTGGGCCGGCGGCTGCGCGACGCCCGCAAGGCAAGCAAGAAGACCCTGCGTGTGCTTGCTGAAGAAGTGGGCTGCTCGCCCTCGATGCTGTCGAAGATCGAGAACGATCAGGCCACTCCGTCCCTGCGCACGCTGCACCGCATCCTCGCCGCGCTCGACACCTCGATCGTGCATCTCTTCGCCGGCGATGTCGCGCATGAGGAGATCAGCCTGATGCGGGCCGAGAGCCGTCCCGCGGTCAAGGTCAGCCATGCCGAAGACGGCGCCGCGATCCTGCTGGAGCGGCTGACGCCCACCTTCCCCGACCTGATGCTGGACGCCAATATCCACACGCTGGAACCCGGCGCCGACAGCGGCGGCGACATCCAGCACGCGGGTCAGGAGGTCGGCTATGTCCTGCAGGGGCGGGTCGAGCTGATCGTCGACGGCCGCAGCCATTTCCTCGCGCCCGGTGACAGTTTCTTCTTCGCCTCGAGCCTGCCGCACCGCTACCGCAACATCGACCCCGGCGTCAGCCGCATCCTCTGGGTGGCGACGCCGGCCACGTTCTGAACCGACGACGGTCCGGCCGCGGTCAGGCGGAACCGCCCTGCCCCAATCCGCCAGAAAGGCCTCGACCTCGGACATCAGCCGACCCCGTCGAAGGCCTGCCCCGGCGGCAGCGCGGCCAGCATCTGTGCGGCGAGATCCTCAAGCTCCGGCGCGGGCATGGTACGGGCATGGCACGGGCATGGTACGGGCATGGTACGGGCATGGTACGGGCCGCCGAGATGGATCAGCGGACCCTCGCACCACGCGGACAGGGCGGAGCCCCCCGGTGAGCCGCTGTTCGAGGCGGATCGCAAGGCCCAGGTCGACCGGCGGCACCAGCACCCGGGCCGAGGCCGGAAGCGCGTGACCATAGGGGCACCGGCCTCGGCGGCGCAGGGGCGGCCTCATCCTGCATACCGGCCCGGTCCATGCTGGTCTCGGCCCAAAATATCGCGGATAAACTGGACCGGAGCACCAGAGGCCGCATGATGTCCACGCCCCCGCTTTCCTTCGAAGATCAGCTCGCCCTGGCGCTGGACCCGGCCGCCGCGGCCGAGGCCCGGATCGCTGCCGCGAAATTCCTCGCGGGCGAAGGGCTGTTCGCCGAGATGGCGGCGGTCGCCGATGCGCTGCAGCCCGCCACCGCCGAGGCGCAGCGGCTGGCCATGGCGTGCCGCCAGTTCGAACGCTGGGGCCTTCAAAACAGGTTGGAGCCATGGGCCGATCCGGTCACAGGCCACCGCGCCCGCGCGGAACGCACCCGCAGCGCCATGTTGCTGCGCCGTGGCGAAAGCCGCGAGGCGGTGATCGTCTTCGTCGGTATGGCCAGCCAATTCTGGGTCACCCTCTATGTGCTGGAACGGTTTCTGCCCGCCGACCGGCATATCCTGTTCCTCAAGGACCCCGACCGGCTGTCCTTTTCCTGCGGCTGCCCCGCCGTCGGCCCGGGCCACGCCGATATCGGCGCCGCCCTGAACCGATTTCTGTCGCAGATGTCGATCGACCGCTTCCATGTGATGGGCACCTCCTCCGGCGGGTTCGCCGCCCTGCACTTCGCGCTCACCTCCGGGGCGGCGGGGGCGCTGGCCCTGTCCCCCGAGACCACGCTAGCCCCGCTTGCGGAACTGGCGCTGGGGGCGCTCGGCCCGGACCGGGCGGCCGAGTTCGGGCCGCGGTTTCCGGTTCCGCTCGACCTCGTCGACCTGTTCGGCAGGCCGCAGTATGTGCCGCGCCCTGTCCTTCTGGTCCACGCCGCCGGTCATGCCGCCGACGCCAGCGCCAGCGCCCGTCTCAGCGGGCTTCCGGGCGTCGAGGTCGAGGCCATCCCGGACTGCGCCGAACATGACATCCTCGGCCCGCTGATCGCCACCGGCGCGCTGCGCAGCGTGCTGGGCCGGGGTCTCGACACTGGCTAAGCCCGGGTCCGGGGGTCACAGCCGCACCAGCCAGCCATTCGGATTGGCCGTCATATTGTGGCCGTAGCGGTCGCAATAGTCGGTCTCCAGCCGGTAGTGCGCGCCGCGCCGGGACAGGAAAGCCCGCAGCGCCGCATGCGGGGGCGAGACCTCGGGCTGGTCGAGCAGGGTGCCGATGTTGCCATCCTCGATCACGATGCGGTCGCCGGGATGCAGGTGCGGATCGAAGAACTCCAGCACCGCCCGGCTGGTCTGGGTGCTGTGGTCGGCATCCTCGATCACCAGCCAGGGGCGCGGCAGGCCGGCCAGCCGGTGAGGCGGCAGCACCTTGCCCAGATCCTGCGCGTTGCCGGCGACGATCTCGACCAGCGGGTCGTCGATCCCGGTCGGCGGCACGATGTCCAGCGACAGGACCCGCCCGGCGATACCGAAGGCGCGCAGCTGGTCGGCCATCCACAACGCCCGACCACCTTCGTGGCTGCCGATCTCGAAGATCGTGGCCGGGCGCAGGGTCTCGATCAGGGACATGTAGTTGAACAGATCCAAAGGGTGCAGGTACATCTGCCGCCCCTTGTAGCGCTGGGTGCCAAGGCCGCGCTGGATGTCCCGCCAGACCTCGACCGGCATCGCCGTCTGCAGCGGCCGCTCCGCCGGCGTGCTGGCTGCTTGGGCGGCCGGTTGCGCCGCCTCGCCGCCGAAGGCGCGGTAGAGGCTGAGAACCGCCCGCGTGCCCTCCAGCCGGCCGAGTTCCAGCAGGTCGATCATCGACCTGAGGCTGGGCGCGGGCGTGAGGTCCTGCAGCACCGCCCCGATCTCCGGCGACGCCTCCAGCCGGGCGCGGGGCACCGCGATCGTCAGGCCGAAGAACGCCCCCAGCGTGCGGAGCTCGAACTGCGCCTCGCGACCGGCGAAACCGTCCTCGACCGCGGTCCGCACGCCATTGCGCGGCCCGCCTTCGGTGACGGCGCAGACCAGCCCCATGTCGATGCCGTCTTTCGCCCAGCCGGAGGCACGCGGCGAAATCGGCCCCAACCCGTGCGGCTGCCGGAAGCTCTCGGGATTGCGCGAGATCTCGTAATAGGCATCGCGCCGCGCCCAGGGCCAGCTGGTGTCGTGAAACACCAGGATCGGCGGGTTCGGGCGCGGCGCGTCGACCGGGCCGAGCAGCAGGTTGATCTCGTTATAGACGGTGAACCAGTTGTGATCGCCGTCGATCAGCACGACGTCCGCCGCCGGCAGGCTGGTCA